>DATMNJ010000025.1:0-9568 GCA_035569175.1 Thermoanaerobaculia bacterium
CTTCGGCGCCGTGCTCTACGAGATGGCGACGGGCAAGAAGGCGTTCTCGGGAACGAGCCAGGCGTCTCTGATCGGCGCGATTCTTCGCGACGACCCGCCGGCGATCTCCGAGATCTCGCCGATGATTCCGCCGGCGTTGAACCGCGTCGTCAAGACGTGCCTCGCCAAGGACCCGGACGACCGCTTCCAGACGGCGCACGACGCCAAACTCCAGCTCCAGTGGGTCGTCGAGGGTGGCTCCCAGGCGGGCGTCGCCGCGCCGGTCGTCGCGCGGCGCAAGAACCGCGAGAGGCTCGCGTGGGGGATCGCGGCCGCTGCCGTTCTGGCAGCCGGACTGGCGACCGCCGGTTACCTTCGCCGCGCGCCCGCCCGCGCCGAGCGCATCCGCTCGTTCCTGCTCCCGCCCGAAAAGGTGGAATTCGCCGTCGACGGCGAGGCGTGCGGATCGGTGACCATCTCGCCGGACGGCCGGCTGGCCACCTTCGCGACCAAGGAAGCCAACGGGAAGCTCGTGCTCTGGATCCGGCCGCTCGGCGAGCCGGTTGCGCGGCGGCTGGCCGGGACCGAAGGCGCGACGTTCCCGTTCTGGTCGCCGGACAGCCGATACCTTGCGTTCTTCGCCGATCACAAGTTGCAGAAGATCGACGTCTCGGGCGGGCCCCCGCTCGCCCTCTGCGACGCGGACAACGGCCGCAGCGGGACCTGGAATCGGGACGGCGTCATCCTCTTCTCGCCGAATTCGACGACCGGCATCGTGCGCGTCCCGGCGGCCGGCGGCCGACCCGCGCCCGTCACAGTGCTGGACACGGCGCGCGGGGAGACGACACAGCGCTGGGTCACCTTTCTACCCGACGGCCGGCGTTTCCTCTACATGGCGGCCTCGCACGGGGCCGGCACGAAGAGCGAGTCGAACGCGATCTTCGCGAGCGCGCTCGACACGAAAGACAAGACGCTGGTGATGCAGGCCCGTTCGAACGTCGTCTACGCATCGGGGTTCCTGCTCTTCATCCGCGACGGCATCCTGATGGCGCAGCAGTTCGACCCGGCCACAGCCCGGGTCTCGGGCGATCCGGTCCCGGTGGCCGAAGGCGTCCAGTACGAGCCGGCATACTTCCGAGGAGCGTTCGCCGCATCGGACAATGGCGTCGTTCTCTACGCGGTCGGCCTCGGCGGCGTGAAGACGCAGCTGCGCTGGTTCGACCGCGCGGGAAAGCCGACGAGCGAGCTCTTCGGCGAGCCGGGGGAGTACACGAGTCTCGCCGTCTCTCCAGACGGAAAGCGCATCGCCGCCGGCATCGCCGATCCCGCAACGGGACTGCCGGCGATCTGGATCCTTGACGGCCGCGGCGCCCGGACGCGCCTCGCCGCGGGGGGCGGGATGGACCAGGCAGTCTGGTCTCCCGACGGCAGCCGCATCGCCTATGCGAAGATCGAGGGCCGCGCGACGAGCGTCTGCGTCAGGCCGTCGGGCGGCGGTCCCGAGCAGAAGCTCTTCTTCGTCGACGGCCAGCTCAGTCTCCCGTTCGACTGGTCCAGCGACGGACGGCTTCTCGCCGTCCAGACCGGCAATCCGTCGAACAAGACGAAGAACGACATCTGGATTGTGCCGTTGGGAGGCGAGAAGGCGTATCCCTTCCTCGCGACCGATTTCGACGAGACGTCTCCCTCGTTCTCCCCCGACGGCAAGTGGATGTCTTACATGTCGGACGAGTCGGGGCGTCAGGAGCTCTACGTCGTTCCGTTTCCGGGGCCGGGCGGCCGGTGGCAAATTTCGACGGAGGGATCAGCCGGTGGCAGCTTCTCGGGCAAGGATCTCGAGATCATTCTTGGAAATCTGGATCGACAGGCCCTCGTCGTCGACCTCAAGGCGGGCCCAGCGGGGCTCGAGGTCGGCCAAGCAAAGTTGCTCTTCCGGACGCCGAACTTTTCGTCGATCGGCGCGTCGCGCGGCGCGGAGCGGATCGTCATGGCGCTTCCCCCGGAGGGCGAGCGCGTGTCCCGGATCGGCCTGATCGCCAACTGGACGGCGGGTCTGGAGAAGAAGTGAGTCCCGGACTTCATCGACCGGACGTCGAAGCACCCCTGTGCGGCGTTGCCGACCCCTGGCCGTTCTCCCCACATACTTTCAGCATCACGAGCGCCGTCGCCGAACGGCTGCGCGGCGACGGCGGGGAGAGGTTTCTTCGGGTCGTGCCGCCGGCAGGCGCGCTCCGGGCGCGTCTTGGTCTCGTCACCGATTGGACCGCGGGTCTCACGAAGTGACCGCGGCAGACGGATCGTCAGGCGCTATACTTTTTCCGGCAGCATGACCGGACGTTTTCGGACCGTCAACGCGATCCTGGAGCAGGTGGGCGCATCGCGTCCCGCCCGTAAGGGCGAGCTCGGCCGCGGCGACTATGTTCTCGTAATGACGGAGAACTCCGTGTACTCGATCCAGGTGCTCGAGCACGCGACGTACCGCGTCCGGGGTGGGTGGTTCGACCGGCAAAGACTCTCGCCGGTCACGCTTTCGATCGCCGGATGCACCTGGGGCGGCAGCGCGATCCGCAACGACATCGTCGCGGCACGCGGCCTGCACCTCGAGTTCGGCAATCGCGTGCTCACGAGCCGGATCCGCGACGTGCTGGTCATCCGGCACAGCGAGCGCGAGGGAGAGGGACTGCGGCCGCTCCACGCCGCGGAGCTTCTGGCCGCCTGCTACGGACCCCGCGCAGAGGCCTTGTCGGCGGCCTGACGCCGCCTTGCGCCGGAGCCGATCCTCCGCGCGTCAGGCCGGTACGGGCCGCGGAACGCGCCGGGGGTACTTCGTCGACACGTAGTCGTCCACGAGGGCGCGGAAGGCCGCGGCGAGCTCGTCGTAGTTGCCCTTCAACGTCGTGAAGTGCTGGCCGTCGATGTAGACGGGGCAGTGCGGTTCCTCGCCGGTCCCCGGAAGCGAGATGCCGATGGATGCCGCCTTCGACTCGCCGGGCCCGTTGACGACGCAGCCCATGACGGCCAGCGTCATGGTCTCGACGCCCTCGTACCGTTCCTTCCAGACCGGCATCTCGTCGCGGATGTAGCCCTGGATGCGCTCGGCGAGCTCCTGGAAGGTCGTCGAGGTGGTGCGCCCGCAGCCCGGACACGCGGTCACGCTCGGGGCGAAGGATCGGATGCCGAGCGACTGCAGCAGCTCGCACGCCGCGTAGACTTCCTCGCGCCGGTCGCCGCCCGGGCGCGGCGTGAGCGAGATGCGGATCGTGTCGCCGATGCCCTCGTTGAGCAGCACGCCCATCGCGGCGGAAGACCACACCAGGCCCTTCGTGCCCATCCCCGCTTCGGTCAACCCGAGGTGCAGCGGCTGGTCCGTGCGCGTCGCAAGCTCGCGGTAGACCGCGATGAGGTCGAGCGGGCGCGAGACCTTGCACGAGATGATGATCTGGTCCGTGCGCAGGCCCGACTGCAGAGCGAGCTCGGTCGACTGGAGCGCGGAGAGGACCATGCATTCGTTGATGATCTCTTCCGAGGTCTTGCCGAGGTCGCCGTCGGTGTTCTCCTGCATCTTCTCCATGACGAGCTCCTGGTTCAGGGAGCCGCCGTTGACGCCGATGCGGACCGGCTTCGCGTTGTCGCGCGCGATGTGGCAGATCGTCGCGAACTGCTCGTCGCGCCGCGCGCCCTTGCCGACGTTGCCGGGGTTGATCCGATACTTGTCGAGGGCGCGGGCGCAGTCGGGGTACTTCGTCAGGAGGACATGGCCGTTGTAGTGGAAGTCGCCGATCAGCGGCGCGGCGACCCCGGCATCGAGCATCCGCTTCTTGATCTCGGGCACCGCGGCCGCCGCTTCGGGGATGTTGACGGTGATGCGGACCATGTCCGAGCCGGCCCGCGCGAGCTCGATGCACTGGGTCGCGGTTGACTTGATGTCCACCGTGTCCGTGTTCGACATCGACTGGACGACGACCGGGGCGCCCCCGCCGACCTGGACGGGGCCGACCTTCACTCCCACGGTCGTGTGACGTTTCCTGTGGCTCATAGACATTTCAATTTACCAGATGCGTGCGAATCGGCGTCGCGGGCCCCTCGGGCGACGGATGGCTATGTTGTACGCTGTTCACAAGTTGGCGCTCGCAACGTCATCGGGGCGCCGTCTATCTGGCTCTATCCTCTGGCCGAGCCCGACAAGGGCGCGCCGATGATGGACTCCGCGGGAGTCTCTGGCCCGTCACCAATTGGACGGCCGAGCTCGACCGGCCCCTGACGCGCGCGCCGTCCCTACCCGGGCGGCGAGTCCGGCACTTGCGTGAGGTCGGCGGCGGCGCTCATGACCTGCTCCCGCTCGACGGCCCGCGAGAGGACCTCGGCCTTCGTCTGGCCGCCCTTCTTTCCGAGGAACGGCTTGACGAAGACGAGCACCACGTCGCGCCAGGGCATGTTGCGGATGAGCCGGAAGGTCAGGGTGAGCGCCTGCTTCGGGAAGTGGAGAAACTTGTAGATGATGAGCTTCTTCAATTCCCGCGACCGGATCTCGTGGATTCTCTCGCCCGAGAGCACCGTCGGGTCGATCGAGGAGCACTTGAAATACTTGTACCAGTCGTCCTGGTCGCTCACCAGGCCGCGCTGGACGTATTCCTTCCAGAGGGGCGTGCCGCGGTAGACGCAGAGGCGGTTGAAGGCGAAGGTATCCAGCGGCAGCCTGGACGCGAAGTCGAAGGTGTCGACCATGTCCTTCTCGGTCTCGTCCGGGTTGCCGACGACGAAGAAGCCGTGGACGATCTCGATGCCCGCCTTCTTCGCGGCATGGACCGCGGTCGCGGTCTGTTCGAGGGTCTGCTCTTTCTTGAGGCGGTCCAGGATCTTCTGGCTGCCGCTCTCGATGCCGAACATCAGCGTGCGGCAGTGCGCCTTCGCCATCGCCGGAAAGAGCTCCATGCAGACCGAGTCCACCCGGCCCTCGCAGCCCCATTGGATCTGGAGGTCCGCGTCGTTGATCCCCTGGCAGATGGCCTCGATGCGCTTGGGCTGCAGGAGGAAGTGGTCGTCGACGAAGTAGACCGCGCCGTACCCGTCCTTGCGCAGCTGCTCGAACTCCGCGATCACGTGCTCGGGGCTGCGCGAGCGCCACTTGCCCTCGTTGAAGACGGGGATGTCGCAGAAGATGCAGGGCCACGGACAGCCGCGCGAGGTCTGCATCGTCGTGAAGCGCTCGCGCGAGAGCACGACCGGGACGTCGAGCGGCATGGATTCCACGAAGTCGAGCGGCAGGCTCTCGCGGTCGGGGAAGGGCCACTGGTCGAGATCGCGATCGAGGGGACGGCCCGGGTTCTGCCGCACCTTGCCTTCGGCGTCCTGCCACGTGACGCCGAGGATGCTCTCGGGCGCGTCGAGGTGATCCACCAGGTCGAGGATGAGCTGCTCCCCGTCGCCGCGGCAGACGAAGTCCACCTCCGGCACCTGCGCCTTGACGTGCTCGGAATTCAGCGTCGCGAAGACGCCGCCGAAGGCGAGCTTGATGCCGGGAACGGCCGCACGCAGCTCGCGGGCGAGGATCTTGGCGTACGGGTAGCTCGTCGTCGAGAGGAAGCTCATGCCCACCAGGTCCGGCTTCCAGCGGAGTACCTCGGCGACGATCACGTCGTTCGGCGTGTCGGGATTCGCCTGGTCGAAGAGCAGGACCTCGTGTCCCGCGCGCTTCAAGACCGACGAGAGCGACATGATTCCGATCGGCGGGAATCCCATCACCTGCAGCCGCCCGTTCTTGCCCCGGACCTTTCCCGGGATCGCATAGAACTGCGGGTCGCGGATGTGCACTAGCACCACCCTCCGGGGTCGGGTGCTCACCGGCGGGGCTGTGCGGGAAAGAGGCTGTAGAGAGGTCTGCACGCGGTTTCCAACGCGAGGATAGCACCGGGAGCCGGGGGCGTCCGCCGCGTTGTATTCTGGCGCCACCTTGCCCCTGACAGCCGGCTCGCGCCTCGGCCCCTACGAGATCCTGGCGCCGATCGGCGCGGGCGGGATGGGGGAGGTCTACAAGGCACGGGATACGCGTCTCGAGCGGAAGGTGGCGGAAAAGCCATGAGACGTCCGCGCCGCCGCATTTTCGCGGCCTTCGTCTTTCTCTCTGCCATTGCCGCCGCCGGCCGCGCGCAGGACGACGTGACCTCGCGCATCGCGGGCGCGGCGCTGACACGGGGCGGCGCGTCGGCGTTCCTGGAGACCCTGACGGACACGGTCGGCGGCCGCGTGACCGGGTCGCCGGAAGCCCGCGCGGCCTCCGAGCTCATCCTCGCGGCGCTGAAGGAGGCCGGCTACGCGAACGCGCACTTCGAAGAGTACCCGCTCGAGGCCCGATGGAAGCGCGGCCCGGCCGGCGGCCGGATCGTCTCTCCGATCGAGCGGCCGATCGTCGTCGGCTCCTACGGCTGGGTACCGGGCACGCCGGGCGAGATCACCGCCCCTCTCGTCGATCTGGGCGCCCCGGTTTCGAGCGACGCGATGCCGCCGGCCGAGCGCGTACGCGGCGTGGCCGTGCTCGTGGACCCGCAGAAGGTCGGCAGCGACCCTTCCTTCGTCATGCGCTCCCGGCTCGCAAAGGCGCTCGCGAGCGCGGGAGCCGCGGCGATGCTGATTCCGTCGGACAAGCCCGGGCGGATGCTCTACACGTCGGCCTTCGGGTTCTATCCGAAGGCCCCGCTGCCGGTCATCTCGGTCGCGAAGGAGGACGCGCTCCTGCTGCGTCGCCTGCTCGCGAAGGGCCCCGTCAAACTCTCGCTCGACGTCCGCAACACCTTCGACACGGGTCCGCACACGGAGCGCAACGTGGTCGTGGACCTGCCCGGCGGCGCTCTCGCGGACGAGGTCGTCCTTCTCGGAGCGCACTTCGACTCGTGGGATCCGGCCCAGGGCGCCAACGACGACGGCTCCGGTGTGGCCGCGGTTCTCGAGGCCGCGCGCATTCTCAAGTCCCTGCGCGTCACCCCGCGCCGCACGATCCGCTTCGCCTTCTTCTCGGGCGAGGAGGAGGCCTGCCTCGGATCGCGCGCGTACGTCGTCCGGCACGAGAAGGAGCTCGACCGACTGCGCACGGTCCTGATCATGGACGAGGGCGCGCAGGCGCCGATCGGTTTTCGCATCCAGGGCCGGGCCGACCTCCAGGCCGCCGTCGCGCAGCGCCTCGCACCCGTCGCGGCGCTCGGCGCGTCGAGTGTCTTGCTCGAGGCCTCGTTCGACGAGGACCATGCCCCGTTCGTCGTCGTGGGCGTGCCGGCCTTCACGCTGTGGGTCGAGCCCGGCGAATACGACTCTCTCCACCACACGGTCATCGACACCTTCGACAAGATCGACCCGCGCATGCTCGCCGTCGACACGGCCGTGATGGCGACCGCGGCGTGGTCGTTCGCCGACGCGCCGGAGCCCGTCGGCCCCAGACTCTCCGAGGCGGCCGTGGAGGCGCTCATGCAGCGGTCCGGCGTCGCCTCGACCCACGCGATGGTCTACGGCGCGTCGCCGCGGTAGACCTCTCGGGGCACCGCTAGGCCGCCGCGCGCGCCGGCACGACGGCTTGCAGCACGGCAACGAACTCCGCCATCTGCTCCGGCGTTCCCATCGACACGCGCAGCCAGTCCGGCATGGACGGAAACCTCCGTCCCACCAGGATGCCGCGCTGGCGAAAGGCGTTGCCGACCGGGACGACATCCTCTCCGACGTCGATCATCACGAAGTTGGCCTGGGAGGGGATGTAGCGTCGCCCCTGCCGGGCGAGCTCGGCGCAGAGCCAGCGGCGCGTGTCGTTCAAGAGCCGCCGCTGCTGCGGCACGACCTCCGCGTCGGCGAGGCTCGCGAGGCCCATGGCCAGGGCGGCCTGGCTGGTGTTGTCCCAGGAGGCGCAGCGCTCCAGGGCCGCGATCTTCGCCGGAGAGCCGACGGCGTAGCCGAGGCGCATGCCGGCCATGCCGTAGATCTTCGAGAAGGTGCGCGCGACGACGACGTTCTCGCGGCCTCGCGCGACATCGAGCGCGCTCTTGTAGGACGGATCCTCGACGAAGTGGTGGTAGGCCTCGTCCACGAGCACGAGGCACGACGGCGGAACCTTCTCGATGAAGGCCGAGAGCTCGGCGCCGCTCACGATCGTGCCGGTCGGGTTGTTGGGGTTGCAAACGTAGACCACCCCCGTGCTCGCATCACACGCGGCGGCCATGGCGGGCAGGTCGTGCCGGAAGTCGGCCGTCTGCGCCACCTTGACGGCCTCGGCGCGCGTGACCTTCGCGTAGTCGAGAACGGACTCGAACGTCGGCTCGGCTGCCACGATCTTCTTGCCCGAAGAAAGGAAAGCGCTGTCGGCCATCCGGAGGATGTCGCTCGATCCGCAGCCGAGCGCGATCTGGTCGGGCTCGACGCGGTGGTGCGCGGCGAGCGACTGCCGCATCTCCTCCTGAATCCTTCCCGGGTAGAGCGAGGCCACGCTGCCGCATCCGGCGAGGGCGGTCAGGCCCGCCTTGCACGGCCCGTAGGGGTTCTCGTTGGCGTTCAGGCGGATGGGTCCGCTGGAAGCCCCGGATGAGGACGTCGACGCGCGCGCGAGCGCGTCGGCGGGCCCGTACTCGAGGAGCGAAGCGCCTGCGGCGGCGCCGAGCAGGCGGGCAAGAGAACGGCGGCTGATCGGATCGGGCATGGGGGCCCTCCCTGGCGCCATTCTCTCCCAGCCGGCCCCGTTGCGGGAGGCGGACCCTACGACGTCGGCGGGAAGTGGGAGAGAAGTGTCGCGACCTCGCGGTTGAGCTCTTTGGCGACGCCCTCGGGATTCGAGCCCTCGAGGCGCGCGATCTGGCCGCGCCAGACGAGCTTCCTTGTGGCGTTACGGATGTCGATCGTGACGGTCCGCTCCTTCTCCCAATTGGTCGCGACGACGTAGCCCGACCACCATTCGTAGTTGCCGAACTCGTCATGCTCGCCCACGCCCGTGTCGCCAGTGTGGTACGCGACGAGCATGGAGGCGTTGGTTGGATTGACCTTGTCGTATCCCTTCTTCCGAAGCGCGTCCTCGATCGCCGAACGGATGTGCCCGTCGAGGAAGGCGCCGTCGATGATCGAATCGCCGTGCGGGACCTTGAACGTCGGATCGTCGTACCAGGCCCACGTCTTCAGATCGGCGAACGTCGCCTTGTGGTCATAGGCGAACACCGGCTTGGGGTGCGTGCCCTGGCACGCGACCGCGAAGAGCGCCGCTCCGGCGGCGAGGAGCAGCAGACGGCGAATCGTCCGAATCACTTTGCCTCCTTCGTGGGCGGCGGAAACTCCGCGAGGAGCAGAGCCACGGCCGCGTCGATGTCCCTTGCCAGCGCTTCCGGATTCGACCCGAGCGCCGCGGTCCGCGCGCCGCGCCAGACGAGCTCCTTGCGCGAGTCCCGGACGTCGAGCACGAGCATTCCCCGTTTCTGATACTCCGTCCCGGCGTAGCCCACGTACGACCATGACCACCAGTTGTAGACGCCGTACTTGTCCTGGCTCAGGACCCCGGCGGCGTCCGTGTGGTACGCGACCCAGAAGGTCGGATCGCCGCCGTTCTCGAGCTTCTGATAGCCCTTTTTCT
>DATMNJ010000026.1:0-9287 GCA_035569175.1 Thermoanaerobaculia bacterium
TCGCCGTCGAAATCGGCGTTGAACGCCGGGCAGACGAGCGGGTGGATCTTGATGGCCTTGCCCTCGACGAGGACGGGCTGGAAGGCCTGGATGCCGAGCCGGTGGAGGGTCGGCGCGCGGTTCAGGAGCACCGCGTGGTCGCGGATGACTTCCTCGAGCGCGTCCCACACCTCGGTCACACCGGACTCGACGAGCTCCTTGGCCGCCTTGATCGTCTGGGCCAGACCCTTCTTCTCGAGGCGGTTGTAGATGAACGGCTTGAACAGCTCGACGGCCATCTTCTTGGGCAGGCCGCACTGGTGGAGCTTCAGCTCCGGCCCGACCACGACGACCGAGCGGCCGGAGTAGTCGACGCGCTTGCCCAGCAGGTTCTGGCGGAAGCGACCCTGTTTGCCCTTGAGCGTGTCGGAGAGGGACTTCAGGGGCCGGTTGTTGGAGCCTTTCAGGACGCGGCCGCGGCGGCCGTTGTCGAACAGGGCGTCGACCGCTTCCTGGAGCATGCGCTTCTCGTTGCGGACGATCACTTCGGGCGCCCGCAGCTCGAGCAGCTTCTTCAACCGGTTGTTGCGGTTGATCACGCGGCGGTACAGGTCGTTCAGGTCCGACGTCGCGAACCGGCCGCCGTCCAGGGGCACGAGGGGCCGCAGCTCCGGCGGAATCACCGGGATCACGTCGAGGATCATCCAGTCGGGGCGGTGGCCCGAGCGGCGGAACGCGTCGCACACCTTGAGGCGCTTGGCCGCCTTCTGGCGCTTGATCTGGGACGTCTCCGTCTTCATGATCATGCGCAGCTCTTCGGCCAGCATGTCCACGTCGACCCGCTGCAGCAGCTCCTTGATGGCGCCGGCGCCCATGCGGGCGACGAACACGTCACCGAGCTCGGTGCGCAGCTGGCGGTAGCGCTCCTCGGACAGGAGCTCCTTCTCCTTCAGCTCCGTTTCGCCGGGGTCCACGACCACGTACGACTCGAAGTAGAGGATCCGCTCGAGGTCCCGCAGCGAGATGTCGAGCAGGTGCCCGATCCGCGACGGCAGCCCCTTGAAAAACCACACGTGCGAGACGGGCGAGGCCAGCTCGATGTGGCCCATCCGCTCGCGGCGGACCTTGGACTTGGTGACCTCGACGCCGCACTTGTCGCAGACGACGCCGCGGTGCTTCATCCGCTTGTACTTGCCGCAGAGGCACTCCCAGTCGGTGATCGGACCGAAGATCTTCGCGCAGAAGAGCCCGTCCCGTTCCGGCTTGAAGGTGCGGTAATTGATGGTCTCGGGCTTCGTGACTTCGCCGTAGGACCACGACCGGATCTTCTCGGGCGAAGCCAGAGAGATCTTGATCGCGTTGAAGTCCTTCAGCGTCGTCGGTCGATTTGCAAAGGCGAGCGTTTCCACTTATTCGCTCCTTTTGAGCGGCCGCTCCACGCGGCCGAACGAGAGCAAGCGGCCGCTGCTCACCATCCCATGGTGAAAAGCATGCGGCCGGCAATTCCGGGAATTCGGGGTTGTCATCGCTTGATCAGCTCCACGTCGAGACAGAGGGACTGGAGCTCGCGGACGAGGACGTTGAACGACTCGGGCAGGCCCGGCTCGGCCGGAACCTCGCCCTTGACGATCGCCTCGTAGGCCTGCGACCGGCCCTCGACGTCGTCGGACTTGACCGTAAGCAGCTCCTGGAGCGTGTAGGAGGCGCCGTACGCCTCGAGAGCCCACACCTCCATCTCGCCGAAGCGCTGGCCGCCGAACTGCGCCTTGCCGCCCAGCGGCTGCTGGGTGATGAGCGAGTACGGTCCGATCGAGCGGGCGTGGATCTTGTCGTCGACCAGGTGCGACAGCTTGAGCATGTAGATGTAACCGACGGTGACCTGCTGTTCGAAGGGCTCCCCGGTCATGCCGTCGTACAGCATAGTCTTGCCCGAGTTCGGCAGGTTGGCGTCCTTCAGGAGCTTCTTGATCTCCCCTTCCGTGGCGCCGTCGAAGACGGGTGTCGCGATCGAGATGCCGAGGACCTTCGCCGCCCACCCGAGGTGGGTCTCGAGGATCTGCCCGACGTTCATGCGCGAGGGCACGCCCAGCGGGTTCAACACGATGTCCACCGGCGTGCCGTCCGGCAGGTACGGCATGTCCGCTTCCGCGAGGATGCGGGAGATGACGCCCTTGTTGCCGTGGCGGCCGGCCATCTTGTCGCCCACCGAGAGCTTGCGCTTCATGGCGACGTAGACCTTGACCATCTTGATGACGCCCGGCGGAAGCTCGTCGCCCTTCTGGAGCAGCTCGATGCGCTCGGCGTTGACGCGGTTCAGGACCTCGATCTGCGAGTCCTGGCGACGCAGCACGAGCTGGATCTCGTCGGCAATCTCCTCGTCCTTCAGCTTCAGCCGCTTCAACTGCTGCGGGGTGAGGCGCGCCACGCCTTCCGTCGTGAACTTCGCGCTCTTCTTGACGATCTCGTTGCCGTCGCGGTCCGCCACGTCCTCCGCGGCGATGCGGCCGACGAGCAGGTCGCGAATCTTCTTGTTCGCTTCCTCCCGGATGATCCGGATCTCGTCCTTGGAGTTCTTCTCGATCTTGGCGATCTGGTCCTGCTCGATGGCGAGGGCCCGGAGGTCCTTGTCGATGCCCTTGCGCGAGAAGATCTTGACGTCGACGATCGTGCCCTCGATGCCCGGCGGGCACTTCAGGGAGGCGTCGCGGACGTCCCCGGCCTTTTCGCCGAAGATCGCCCGCAGGAGTTTCTCTTCCGGCGTCAGCTGCGTCTCGCCCTTCGGCGTGACCTTGCCGACCAGGATGTCGCCGGGCTTGACGTTTGCCCCGATGCGGATGATCCCGCTCTCGTCGAGGTCGCGCAGGGCGTTCTCCGACACGTTCGGAATGTCGCGCGTGATTTCCTCGGGCCCGAGCTTGGTGTCCCGCGCCTCGATGTCGAACTCCTGGATGTGGATCGAGGTGAAGAAGTCGTCCTTGACGAGGCGCTCGGAGACCAGGATCGCATCCTCGTAGTTGTAGCCGCGCCACGGCATGAAGGCCACGAGGACGTTGCGGCCCAGGGCGAGCTCGCCGTTCTGGGTGCACGGGCCGTCGGCCAGGGCCTGGCCGCGCTCGACGCGCATGCCCTCCTGCACGATCGGTTTCTGGTTGATGCACGTGTTCTGGTTCGACCGCCGGAACTTCGTCAGCGGATAGATGTCCGCGCCGAATTCCTTGCCGCTGCCGCCCGCCTCGCCCTCGACGCGGACGATGATGCGCTCCGAGTCCACCTGGTCCACGATCCCGCCGCGCTTGGCCAGGATCACGGCGCCCGAGTCCCGCGCCACGGTCCCCTCGAGGCCGGTGCCCACCAGCGGCGCCTCGACCTTCAGCAGCGGCACGGCCTGCCGCTGCATGTTGGAGCCCATCAGCGCGCGGTTGGCGTCGTCGTGCTCGAGGAACGGAATGAGCGCCGTCGCGACCGAGACGAGCTGCTTGGGCGAGATGTCCTTGTAGTCCACCTTGTCGCGCTCGGCCGTGATGAACTCGCCGTTGAACCGGGCGATGACCCGGTCCTCCTTGATGCGGCCGGCGGCGTCCGTCTCGGCGTTGGCCTGGGCGATGACGAAGTTCTCTTCCTCCCACGCCGAGAGGTAGAACGCGAACGGCAGCGCATCCGCCGCCTTCTTGTGATTCTTGCGCAGGCGCTCGTTCTCCTCCTCCAGCTCCTTCTTCTCGACGATCTGGCCGAGCTTGAAGGCCGTGTCGCCGATCTGGGTGACCTGGAAGTGGTCGATGACGCGGCCCCTCTCGACCCGCTTGTACGGGGTCTCGATGAAGCCGAAGTCATTGATGCGCGCGTAGCACGACAGCGAGGAGATCAGGCCGATGTTCGGGCCTTCCGGCGTCTCGATCGGACAGACGCGGCCGTAGTGGGTCGGGTGCACGTCGCGCACCTCGAACCCGGCCCGCTCGCGCGAGAGGCCGCCCGGTCCGAGGGCCGACAACCGCCGCTTGTGCGTGACCTCGGACAGCGGGTTCGTCTGGTCCATGAACTGCGACAGCTGCGAGGACCCGAAGAACTCCTTGATCGAGGCGATGACGGGCTTCGAGTTGATGAGGTCGTGCGGCATCGCCGAATCGATGTCCTGGTGAACGGACATCTTTTCCTTGATCGCGCGCTCCATCCGGACAAGCCCGATCCGGAACTGGTTCTCGAGCAGCTCGCCGACCGAGCGAACCCGGCGGTTGCCGAGGTTGTCGATGTCGTCCGTCCGCCCGACGTCGCGCTTCAACCGCAGGAGGTACCCGACGACGCGGAAGATGTCCGCCGGCGTCAGGGTGCGGGTGTCCTCCGAGGAATCGGCCTCGAGCTTGATGTTGAACTTGAAGCGGCCCACGCGCGAGAAGTCGTACTTCTTGGCGTCGAAGAACATGCCCTCGAAAAGGTTCTTGGCCGACTCGTAGGTCGGGGGATCGCCGGGGCGCAGCCGCCGGTAGATCTCGAGGATCGCCTCGTTCTTCGTCTTGTGCGTGTCCTTGCGGATCGTGTTGACGAGCACGTCGGTCGAGAGGTCCCAATCCGGGAAGAAGATCTCGACGTCCTTGATGCCCCGTTCCTTGAGCGCCTCGACGGCGCCGGCGCCGAGCTCCTGGCCCGCCTCGAAGAGGACCTCGCCGGTCGAGAGGTCCACGATGTCGGCCAGGAAGCAGGCCTTCTCGACCGCCGCCTCGTCCACCGAGCGCTCGATCGAGCCCTTCTTGCCGATCTCCTTCTGGTCGTCGCCCGACAGCTTGATGCCGGCGAAGATGGATTTCGTCTCCCGCTTGACGCGGGCGTAGCGGTCGCGCATCTCCTCCTGCTTCAAGGCGTCTTTCGTCACCGTCAGGTGCGCGCGGCCCCGCTCGAAGCGGGCGGGGACGGCGGCGTAGAACTGCCGCAGAATCGCCTCGTCGGTCTCCAGGCCGAGGGCTCGCAGGAAGATCGTCGCCGGGAACTTGCGCTTGCGGTCGATGCGGACGAAGAGCACGGCCTTCTGGTCGTACTCGAACTCCACCCACGAGCCGCGGTACGGGATGATCTTTGCCAGGTAGCCGTGCGCCGACTCCTTCGTGAAGAAGACGCCGGGCGAACGGTGCAGCTGCGACACGATCACGCGCTCGGTCCCGTTGATGACGAACGTCCCGTGCTCGGTCATCAGGGGGATGTCGCCGAAGAAGACTTCCTCTTCCTTGGCGTCCCGCATCGTCTTGACGCCCGTGTCCGGGTCCTTGTCGTAGACGAAGAGCCGGAAGGTGACCTTCAGGGGCACCGAGTAGGTCATCCCCCGCTCCTGGCACTCGGCCACGGAGTATTTCATCTGGAGGTCCACCGGGTTGCCGCAGACGTCGCAGAGCGAGACCTTATTCGGGTTCTGGGCGCCGCACTTGTCGCAGGAGACGACCTCCTCGTGGGGGTGCGCCGTGACGATGCGCGCGCCGCACGAGCGGCAGTCCATGCGCAGGTGCTCGAGGCCCTTCAGGCGGCCGCACTTGCACTCCCAGTTGCCGATCGCGTACTTGACGAACTGCAGCTCGCAGGCCCCGCGGAAGTCGGCGAACGGGAAGACGCTCGTGAAGACGGCCTGCAGACCGGACTGGTCCCGCTCCTCGGGAAGCAGGTTCATCTGCAGGAAGCGCTCGTACGACCGCCGCTGGACGTCGATCAGGTTCGGAAGATCCATGAACGAACGGATCTTCGAAAAGTTCTTCCTCTCGGCCGAAACAACGACCTCTGTCATCAACAGACTCTCCTGTTAGCGCGAGAGACGCTGCGCGCCCTCGCAATTTGGCACCGAGAACCGGGGACGATGAGAGTCCTCAACGACTACTTGATCTCGACCTTCGCTCCGACCTCTTCGAACTTCTTCTTGATCGCGGCCGCCTCGTCCTTGTTGACGCCTTCCTTCAGGATTTGGGGCGCGCCGTCGACGAGGTCCTTGGCTTCCTTCAAGCCGAGGGCCGTGACTTCACGGACGGCCTTGATCGTCTTGATCTTGTCTCCCGCCGACGCCAGGTGCACCGTGAACTCGGTCTTCTCTTCCTCGGCCGGGGCCGCCGCCGCCGGGCCCGCCGCCGCGGCCGGCATGGCCATCGCCGCCGCCGAGACGCCGAACTTCTCCTCGAGCGCCTTCACCAGGGTGTTGAGCTCGAGAACCGTCATGCCCTCGATTTCCTTCACGAACGTTTCAGACGTCATCGCCATGATCGTTACCTCTCCTCTATCGCTCTAAACGTTTCAAAATTTCAGTTGGCGGGGGCGGCGTCGGCCGGCCCCGATTTCGACTTCTGGTCCGCGACCTGGGCCAGCACACCCGCGAGATTGCGGACCGGCCCGTTCAACACCGTCACGAGGCGCCGCATCGGCGACTGCATGACGAACAGCAGCTTCGAGACGAGCTCCTCGCGCGAGGGCAGCTCGGCGATCGTCTTGATCTCGGAGGTGGCCACGGCCTTCCCCTCGATCACGGCCGCCTTGAACACCAGGTTCGGGTTCGTCTTGGCGAAGGCGGTCAGGACCTTCGCCAGCGCCACGGGGTTCGACTGGTTGTAGGCCACCCCGGTCGCGCCCTTGAAGTGCTCGGAGACGGCCTCGAGGGCGCTGCCCTTGGTCGCCCGCAGGGCGAGCGTGTTCTTGACGACGAGGTACCGGGACTGCGCGCCGCGCACCTGACGGCGCAGCTCCGTGACCTCCGGGACCTTCAGGCCCGCGAACGCGAAGAGGATCGCGTTCGAGGACTTCGCGAGGTCGCTCGAGAGCGCCTCGACCATTTCGGTTTTTTCGGTGCGGTTCATCGTTTGCCTCGCTTGCCCTAGGTCGCTTCGACCAGGGACGTCGTGTCGATCTCGACACCGGGACCCATCGTGGAAGAGACCGAGACGGTCCGGAAATACTTGCCCTTGGCCGCCGGGGGCTTGGCCTTCAAGACGGCCCGGATGAACGCCGAGGCGTTCTCCTCGAGCTTCTTCTCGTCGAAGGAGATCTTGCCGATCGGGGCGTGGATGATCGCCGTCTTGTCCACCCGGAACTCGATCTTTCCGCCTTTGATCTCCCTCACCGCCTTGCCGACGTCCATGGTGACCGTGCCGGCCTTCGGGTTCGGCATCAGGCCCTTGGGCCCGAGCACCTTTCCGAGCTTGCCGACCAGGCGCATCATGTCCGGGGTCGCGACGAGCGCCTCGAACTCGAGGAAGCCGCCCTGGATCTTCTCGACCAGGTCCTCGGCCCCCACGTGGTCCGCGCCGGCCTCCTGCGCTTCCTTGACCTTGTCTCCGGCGGCGATGACCGCGACGCGCTTCGACTTGCCGGTGCCGTGGGGCAGGACGACCGTGCCGCGCACCATCTGGTCGGCGTGCTTCGGGTCCACCCCGAGCAGCATCGCGAGGTCGACGGACTCGTCGAATTTCGCATAGCGCACGTCGCGGATCAGCTTGACCGCATCCGCAAGCGGATACGGGCGCAGCTCGACCTTCGACTTCGCCGCCAGGAACTTCTTACCGCTTTTGGGCATCATCCTCCTTCGTCGTGCAAGCGATCCGGTCGTTGCCGGATCTCCGACTGTCTCCGAACTCCGAGATTCGAATTGCGAAATTGCTCTAAACGACGTCAATTCCCATCGAGCGCGCCGTGCCCTCGATGACGCGGATCGCGGCCGGCAGGTCCGCCGCGTTCAGGTCCGGCATCTTCGTCTTCGCGATGTCTTCCACCTGCTGTTTCGTCACCTTGCCGACCTTTTCCTTGTTCGGCGTGCCCGAGCCCTTCGGGACGCCCGCCGCCTTCAGGAGGAGGATCGCCGCCGGGGGCGTCTTCGTGATGAAGCTGTACGACCGGTCGGCGTAAACCGTGATGATGACCGGGATGATCAGGCCCTTCTGCGGCGCCGTCTTCGCGTTGAAGCTCTTGCAGAAGTCCATGATGTTGACACCCTGCTGGCCGAGCGCGGGCCCGACCGGCGGGGCCGGGGTCGCCTCCCCGGCGGGAATCTGCAACTTGACGTACCCGGTGATCTTTTTCGCCATCTGCTTCGATCTCCAATTTCGAGCTTCGCCTTTCGAAGCTCGACGGTCTCGCTCTTAGAGTTTCTGGACCTGCAGGAATTCCAGCTCGACCGGGGTCGAGCGCCCGAAGATCGTGACCATGACTTTCAGGGTCGACCGGTCGAGGTTGATGTCCTCGACGACCCCCGTGAAGTTCGTGAACGGGCCGTCCGTGATGCGGACGTGCTCGCCCTTCTCGAACGTGTGCTTGGGCTTGGGCTTCTCCTTCGTCGAGGTCACGCGGTGGAGGATCTGCTCGACCTCCTCGGCCGTCAGCGGCGTGGGCTCCTTGCCCGAGCCGACGAAGCCCGTCACCTTGGGCGTGTTCTTGACGAGGTGCCACCCGTCATCCGACATCTCCATCTCGATGATGATGTAGCCGGGGAAGAACTTGCGCTGGATCTCGCGCCGCTTCCCGCCCTTCATCTCGACGAGCGTCTCGGTCGGGATGCGGATGTCGCCGAACTTCTCCTGCATGCCCATCGCCTCGATGCGCTGGCGCAGGTTCTGCCGCACCCGCTCCTCGAAGCCGGAGTAGGTGTGGACGATGTACCAGTTCTTCGTATTGGTCTCGGTGATCATGAATTCACCACGCCCACCGCCCGGTAGACCTTGTCCACCAGCCACGACAGGCCGCTGTCGACCAGGAAGAGGTAGAAGCCGAACAGGAAGCAGGCGACGATGACGACGATCGTCGTCCCCGAGACCTCGGTGCGGCCCGGCCAGCTGACCTTCTTCATCTCCGACCAGACGTCGCGGAAAAAATCCCGCGTCGTCGGCCACCACTCTTTTACCGGCAACATCTTCGTCTTTCGCCTTTGCTCAGTACTCGCTGCGGACCGTCGTCTGCTTATGGCAGGGGTGGAGGGATTCGAACCCCCAACCTACGGTTTTGGAGACCGCCGCTCTACCAATTAGAGCTACACCCCTTCGGAACCTCGTTTCAAACTTTTCCTTCCCGATGCGCGGTGTGCTTGCGGCAGAAGCGGCAGTACTTGGCCAGCTCCAGCTTCTCCGTGTTGGTCTTCTTGTTCTTGGTCGTCGTGTAATTCCGACGCTTGCACTCGCCGCAGGCCAGGCTGATGTTTTCTTGCATTGTGTTACTCCAAGATCTCCACGATGGTTCCGGCGCCGACGGTGCGGCCGCCCTCGCGGATGGCGAAGCGCAGGCCCTTCTCCATGGCGATGGGCGTGATCAGGTTGATCTCCATGTTCACGTTGTCGCCGGGCATCACCATCTCGACGCCCGCC
>DATMNJ010000027.1:0-2459 GCA_035569175.1 Thermoanaerobaculia bacterium
CCTGGTCTCCGTCCGCAACGCCATGTCCGGCAATCGTCTGCGCACCGAGAACCGGGAGCTCAAGCGCCGCGTCGAGGAGGCCACGGTCCTGCTCGGCGACAGCGAGCCCATGCGCCGGTTGCGGGCCGAAGTCGCCCGCGCCGCGCCGACCGCGGCGACGGTGCTGATTCTCGGCGAGAGCGGCACGGGCAAGGAGCTCGTGGCCCGCGAGATCCACCGGACGTCCCGCGTTGCGTCCGGACCCTTCGTGCAGGTCAACTGCGCGGCGATTCCCGAGGAGCTGATCGAGTCCGAGCTCTTCGGACACGAGAAGGGGTCCTTCACCGGTGCGGTGCGCAAGCAAATCGGCAAGTTCGTGGAAGCCGACGGCGGAACGATCTTTCTCGACGAGGTCGGCGACATGTCGGCGCGGGCCCAGGCCAAGGTGCTGCGCGTTCTCGAGGTCGGAGAGGTCGAGCCCGTCGGAGCCGCGAAGGTCGGCCGGGTCGACGTCCGCGTCGTCGCGGCGACCAACCGCGACCTTTCCGAATCCATCCGCGCCGGGCGCTTCCGCGAGGACCTCTACTTCCGCCTGAACGTCGTGCCGCTGACCACGCCGCCGCTGCGCGACCGGCCGGCCGACGTCCCGGTGCTGGCCGCGCACTTCGCGCGGATTTTCGCCGAGCGCGACCACCGCAAGCCGCGCCGCTTCGGGCCGGGCGCCCTCGGGGTGCTGTCGGCGCGCGCCTGGCCGGGCAACGTGCGCGAGCTGCGCAACCTCGTCGAGCGGGTCCTGATCATGACCGACGCCGATCCCGTCGACGCCCGGGACCTTCCGCCCGAGGTCCGGGTCCAGCCGGCCGAGATCTCGAACCGGGGATTGGAGCTGGCGACCCTGTCGGACTTCAAGGAGTACGCCGAACGCGAGTTCATCGTCGCGCGTCTGCGCGAGAACGGCTGGAACATCAGTCGCACGGCCGAGGTGATCCAGACGCCGCGCTCGAACCTCTACAAGAAGATCGAGCACCACAAGATCAGCCGCGAAACCGACGGTTAGCAGACTGTCTTAGACTGCTCGGCGATGATCACGCTCAGGGACTTCGAGGAAACGGGTGCCCTGCTCACGGGCCATTTTCGGCTTTCGAGCGGCCTCCATTCCGATCGGTACCTCCAGTGCGCGCGGCTGCTGATGTGGCCGGAGCGGGCCGAAAAGGCCGGCCGCGCGCTGGCCGAGCGGCTGCGGGAATTTGCCCCACGCGCCGTGATGTCGCCCGCCCTCGGCGGCGTCGTGATCGGCCACGAGACGGCGCGCAGCCTGGGCCTGCCGGCGATGTTCGTCGAGAGGAAGGACGGGGCCTTTGCCCTGAGGCGCGGCTTCGCGCTCGAGCCGGGCACGCCGGTCGTCGTCGTCGAGGACGTCTTCACGACGGGCAAGTCCACCCGCGAGGCCGCGGCGGCAGTCGAGGCGGCCGGGGGTCGCGTCGTGGCGGTCGGGTCCATCGTGGACCGCGGCCTGCCCCCGGGGGCCTTCGCCGTGCCGTCGCGCTCGCTGCTGTCGCTCTCGATGCCGTCCTGGCCCGAGGCCGAATGCCCGCTGTGCAAGTCGGGCGCCCCGATCGACGCGCCCGGAAGCCGGTTCCAGACGTCGTAGACTGAAGCGCATGGACCTCAGAAGCGTCTGCGTGTACTGCGGCTCGAGCCCGAACACCGAGCCGGCCGTCGAGAAGGAGATCCAGGCGTTCGGCCGCGAGCTCGCGGCGCGAGGTGTCCGGCTCATCTACGGCGGCGCATCGCGCGGCCTCATGGGCGCGGTCGCCGACGCGGTGCTGTCGGCCGGCGGCAAGGTGACGGGGATCATTCCCAAGGCTCTCGAGGGCCGCGAGTCCGCGCATCAGGGGCTGACCGAGCTCCGGGTCGTCGGCTCCATGCACGAGCGCGAGCAACTGATGTTCGATCTCTCCGACGCCTTCGTCGCGTTTCCGGGCGGGTTCGGGACGATGGAAGAGGTGATCGAGATGATCACCTGGAAGCAGATGGGCATCCACGGCAAGCCCATCGTGATCGCGAACATCGGCGGCTATTTCGATTCGCTGCTCAAGCAGTTCGAGCTCGCCGTGCAGAAGAAATACGCCCGCACCGAGGACCGCATCCTCTTCGCGGTGGCGGACACCACGAGGGGTATTCTGACGTTTCTCGACGGGGCGCCGGTGCTGTCGCGCAAGGCCGGGGACTGGGCGTAGGTCACGGCGGCCCGCCGATTCCAGCCGGGGCCCGGCCGCGGACTCGGTTGCCGGTCCTCCGGTTTGCTCCCCGACCGCCCCTCTGGTAAATTGCGCGATCCTGGCGGGCTTGCCCGGCGGGAAGGATCTTTGTCAATCAGGGACGAGGGCCGGGATCAAAATGCCCCTGCGGGCTTCCGGCCGTTAGCCCCCCGGGAAACCGGGATCGAAGAACAGGCTCGTAGCTCAGGGGGAGAGCAC
>DATMNJ010000028.1:0-2459 GCA_035569175.1 Thermoanaerobaculia bacterium
CTGACATAATTCCGAGGTGCCCCGGCCCCTCAACGTCATCCTCGACCTGACGTCACGCTGCAACCTGAAGTGCGTGATGTGCTACTTCGCGGCGACCGATCGCCTGGCGTTTCCTCCGTACGACCGGCCCGCCGCCGACGACGGCAACCTTCCCTTCGAGGTCTTCGAGCGGATCGCCGCCGACCTCTTCCCGCGGGCCTGGCGCGTGGCGCTCGCCTGCGCGGCGGAGCCGATGATCCATCCCCGGTTCCGCGACATCCTCGAGGTCGCCGGCCGCTACGGCGTGCCGGATCTCTGGTTTCCGACCAACCTCCTCGCGCTGACGCCGACGACCGCGGCGGCCCTCGTCGAGAACCGGGTCACGACCGTCGCCGCTTCGATCGACGGGATGACGAAGGAGACCTACGAGAAGATCCGCGTCCCCGCCAAGTGGGAGCGGCTGCTCGCGTGCCTCGACGTTTTGAACGCAGTCCGGCGCGAGAGGAAATCGAAGACGCCGAGGCTGCGCATCATCTTCACGTGGATGAAGTCGAACCGGGGCGAGCTCGCCGCGCTTCCGGAGTTCGCCGCCCGGCACGGTGCGTCCGAGATCGACGTGCGCTTCGTCTCACCTACGGCCGGTGTCGACGTGACGCCGGAGCTGCTCTCGGACGAGGACCCGGATGCGCTGTGCGCCGAGCTCGCCGGGGCCGCGCACGAGGCCGTCCGGCGGGGCCTCAAGCTGTCGTCGTTCCCGGACTTCGACCGCCCCGGCTCGCGGCCGCGGGCGCTCCTGCCTCGCCTGCGCCGCCGGCTCTGGCGCCTGAAAGCCGGAGTGGACCGCGCCGAGACCCTGAGGCACTTCTTCTACCAGCGTCTGTTCGGATGCGCTTATCCGGACCGCAACTACGTCATCCGCCCCAACGGCGCCGTCAATCCCTGCATCTACTGGGAGCAGGATCCGATCGGCTTCTATCCCGCGGATGGCGTCGAGCGCATCGCCGCGGGCGCTCCGCTCGCCCGCATCCGGGATGGGCTGAGGTCCGGAAATCCCATCGGCTCCTGCACCACCTGCACCGAGCGCCGCAATGCCTTCTACCGGGTTCGCGGGCCAGCCGCCGAGGCCCGCCCGGGCGGGCGCCTCCCGACGCACCCGGGCTGACCGCTCAGGTCAAGGCGCGGGCAACTCCCAGAGTCCCGCCTGTCGAACGTTTCCGACGAAGACCCACGGCCCCGGGACGCGCTCGAGCGCGGGCGCGACTTCCTGGGGAAGCAGGAGGGCGCAGAGCCGAAGACTCCGTTGCGCCGCCCGTGCGCGCAGCAGGGCGAAGGTCTTCGGCGTGAGCATGTCCCAACGGACCGGCGTGGCCGCGGTGTAGTAGCGCAGGGCCGCCGAAAACTCCATGGAGACGACGAGCGCCGCCGCTCCGCCTCCGTGGGCAGCCGCCGCGCGGGTCGCCTCGGGATAGACGGCGCCGCGGTCGCCGCCTCCGAGAGCGCTGAGCTGTCTCACGGCCCGGCGCTCCCAGAGCAGGACGAACACGAGCACCGCGGCGATCGCCGCCGCGCGCTGGGCGCGGCGGGGCAGGCGCTCGGCGAGATCGCGCAGGCACAAGAGAAAGCCGACGACGAGGGCCGGTGCCGCGGGCAGAAAATAGCGGCCATAGGTCCAGCTGTCCGAGGGCCCCCAGAGGCAGTAGAAGAGAAAGATCGCCGCAAACCAGACGAACAGCACGGCGCGATCGCGCGCCGGCACGCGGCGATCGGCTCCGGAAGCGAGGAAGCCGAGCGGAACGAGGGCGGAGAGCTCCGCGCACAATCCTGCTCCGTAGCGCACGAGGCGCGGTCCGAAGTTCGAGAGGGCGAGCTCGCTCGAGAAGAGCTGCGTGTAGCCCGTCCTGAAAGCGCTCCCGAAGGCCGCCCGATTCCACGCGGCGAAGAATCCCGCAAAGGGCAGGCCGCCTGCGAGGAACAGGGAGATCGCCCGCGCGCGCCATGGCAGCGCGAGGGCCAGCGCGGGGAGAAGCAGAACGTTGGTCGGGCGCACCAGAACCGCGAACCCGAACGCCGCTCCCGCCACGGCGGCCCATCCGGTCCGCTGGCGGGAGCGCAACGCCGCGGCGACCGCCGCCGTGCTCCAGACCGCCGCCGTCACGTCGCTCATCGGCTGGATGCCGTGGAAGAGAAAGACCGCCCAGGCTCCGAGAATCGCCGCGCCGGCAAAGGCGAGGGGACGAGAGAGGCCGAGCTGCCTGCCGAGCACGAACGTGAGGCCGAGGCACAGGACCGCGGCGAATGGGCTCACGAGAAACGGCGCCGCGCTCCACCCCGCCCCCACGGCCGCAAGGGCGATGTGCAGGGGAAAGCCCGGCGGGTAGAAAGGAACCATCGTTCCGGGGCGCGGACCCGCCGCCTGCGCCAGCGGAGTGAAGACCGGCGCCCAGCCGTCGTCGAGCCCGAGCTTCGCCAGGCCTGCGATG
>DATMNJ010000029.1:0-4898 GCA_035569175.1 Thermoanaerobaculia bacterium
GTTCGGCGGCGCTGGGGCTCCGAGGCCGAGGCGGGCCTCTTCGATGCCAACCCGGTGGCGTTGATCGCGTCGCAGGCGATTCCCTGGTCGGCGCGATCCTCTCTGACGATAGGCTGACGCGGTGAGCTCTCAGGCCCTCCCCGGAATGGCGCCGCTGGTCGGCCCCCGCCGCCACACCGTCCTCGGAACGGCCTGTTTCGGTCTCGCCGTCCTTGCGGGGGTCTCCTTCGGGCGGGATCTCGTCCTGCGCCGGACGGCCGCAGACCTTCTCTCGGCGTCCGGCCTCGCCGCAGTACCGGCCAACGTCGAGAGCCTCGCTCTCTGTGAGCGGGCCGATCTGGCGGCCGCGTTCGTCGCCGAATCCGTTCTGGCGGAGCGGGCCCCGGCGGGTGGTTCGAGCGACGCATCCGCCCGGTTTGGAGCGCGCGCAGGGAAACTGCTGGGAAGCGCGCGGGACCTGGCCGCGGCCGCCGTCAGCGAAAGGCCGGGCTGGGCGCCCCATCAGCTTCTGCTCGGCCGCGCCGGCTACGCCGTATGGGATCTCTCTGCCCGGCCCGAAGCCGCCGCAACGAGAGCGTGGTTTCAGGCGTTCCAAACGGCCGGCTCGCAGGCTCCCGGACTCGATCTGACCTGGGTCACCGCGGCCGACGCGGTCGTCGCAGGGTGGCCCCGGCTTTCCGCCAACGAGCGCGAAGAGGCCATCCCCGTTCTACGGCGCGCTCTCCTGTCGGCCGGATACGTCCGGCAGGCGTTTCCCGGAGTCTGGCGGGTGCTGGGGCCGAGGGCCGTCGAGCTGCTGCCGGAGGCCGCAGACAACCTGAGAGAGGGCATCGCCGCGTTCCGGGCCATGGGCCAGCCGGTCGCCGCGCAGGCTCTCGAAGCGCGTCTCCAGAAGGTCGCGTCCCGCCCGGCCGAGTGACCGGGAATCTCCGTGCTATACTGATCGCTCATAACGATAAGGCCCTTTCTCAGCAGGGAGATAACGCGCGGGGAGGGGGCAGCGAGGGTGCGTCAGTGCCGCTGCTAAAACGGGGGCTGGAGATATTTCCTTCGGCCCTGTTCGAACTGTCCCGCGACGAGTCGCCCTGGTTCGTCGCCCACACGCGAAGCCGCCAGGAGAAGGCTCTGGCTCGCTACCTGACGCCGCTCGAAATCCCCTTCTATTTGCCCTCGTCCGAGAACCGCGTGCGACGCGGCGGACGAAACTTCGTGTCGTACCTCCCGCTGTTCCCCGGGTATGTCTTCCTGAGGGGTTCCTCGGCGGCCAGGGCGGCCGCGGTTCGAAGCAACGTGATCGTCCGCCTCCTGGACGTTTCAGATCAGGGGCGGCTGCAGGGAGAACTGCACGACCTTCGCGAGCTGCAGCTCTCCGGGGCGACCCTCGTGCCAACCCCCGAGCTCTACCCGGGGGATTCCGTCCGCGTGAAGGACGGACCATTTCGCGGCTACAGCGGAACCGTGATCGGCGAGCAGGGGCGCCTGCGGCTGATCGTCTCGATCTCGATGCTGCGCCAGTCCGTGTCGGTCGAGTTCGACCGGCCGAGCCTTGCTCCGGCCGGTCGAGCCTCAAGAGTCGGAAGCGCCGCCTAGGTTCTCGAGCGGCGGCGTCGGTCAGAGATGGAGTTTTCTCGTTCGGTTTGAACACCGACGGGGGCGGAGCCCGCCGGGAAAGGAAGGCGTTTCAGCGATGGCAAGCACACGAGAATCGGTCCTCGCGGAGCGGATCGGGGCGAGGACCGCGGGCGTCGGGATCATCGGCCTCGGCTACGTCGGCCTGCCGCTGGCGCTGACCTTCGCGGAAAAAGGCTTCTCGGTTCTCGGTTTCGACGTGGACTCCGCCAAGGTCGAGGCGCTGGGCGCCGGGCGAAACTACATCAAGCACCTGGATGCGCGGCGCCTGACCGACGCGCTCGCGGCCGGCCGTCTGGGCGCCTCGGCGGACTTCCGCCGTCTCGGTGAGCCCGACGTCCTCGTCATCTGTGTCCCCACGCCCCTCACCCCCCAGCGTGAACCGGACATGAGCTACGTCATCAATACCGTCCAGCAGATTCGAGCGAGGCTGCGGCCCGGCCAGCTCGTCGTTCTCGAGTCCACGACCTATCCGGGCACGACCGACGAGCTCGTTCGCGGGATCCTCGAGGAGTCCGGACTGCGCTGCGGCGAGGATTTTTTCCTCGCCTTTTCGCCCGAGCGGGAAGACCCGGGCAATGGACAGTTCAACACCGCGACGATCCCGAAGATCGTCGGAGGGGTGGACCGCGCGGGAGGCGACCTTGCCCAGAGCCTGTACGATCAGATCGTCGTTCGGACGGTTCGCGTCGGCAGCGCCCGCGAGGCGGAAGCCGCCAAGCTGGTCGAGAACATCTTTCGCGCCGTCAACATCGCCCTGGTCAACGAGCTCAAGATCGTCTTCGACAAGATGGGGATCGACGTCTGGAACGTGCTCGACGCGGCGTCCACCAAGCCGTTCGGGTTCATGCGCTTCAACCCAGGCCCCGGATGGGGCGGCCACTGCATCCCCCTCGACCCGTTCTACCTTTCGTGGAAGGCTCGGGAGTTCGGGGTCACACCGAAGTTCATCGAGCTCGCCGGCGAGGTCAACGTGCACATGCCCGAGTATGTTCTCGAGAAGACGACCCTCGCTCTGAACGAACGGCGCAAGGCGGTTCGGGGCAGCCGCGTCCTCGTTCTCGGCATCGCCTACAAGAAGGACATCGACGACCCGCGAGAGAGCCCGGCCTTCGAGATCATCGAAGGGCTTCTTCGGCTCGGAGCCGAGGTTTCGTATCACGATCCCCACGTGTCCAAGGCTCCGCGGATGCGCTCGTGGCCGGACCTGCCGCCGATGGTGTCTCTCGAGCTGACGGCCGAGACGGTCGCGGCCCAGGACGCCGTCGTGATCGTGACCGATCACTCCGCCGTGGACTACCGAATGGTGGTTGCCCACTCGGCCCTCGTCGTCGATACGCGGGGAATCTATCGCCAGCCGGAACCAAACGTTGTCAAAGCCTGATTTGGGCTCCGCCCGATCGGATCCCTCAGAGCGAGGAGTGGTATGAACGACGACGCGACTTTCTCCGGGCTCGGGGTGCTCGTCACCGGGGGCGCCGGCTTCATCGGCTCGAACCTCGTGGACGCGCTCCTCGAGCGTGGCGCGAGGGTGCGTGTTCTCGACGATCTCTCGAATGGAAAGCGGGAGAACCTGGCGCACTGCGCGAGCAGGATCGAGTTTCTCGAGGGGGACATCCGGGATCCCGAAGTGTGCGCGCGGGCCTGCCGCGACGTCGCCGTCGTCTTCCATCAGGCCGCCCTCGGTTCGGTGCCCCGCTCGATGAAGGATCCGTCGTCGAGCATCGCCGTCAACGTCGGCGGGACCGCGAACGTCTTCGCGGCCGCGAGAGATTCCGGCGTGCGGCGCGTGGTGTACGCGTCCTCCTCCAGCGTCTACGGAGACAGCACGCGCCTGCCGAAGCGTGAGGGGGAGGAGGGGCGGCCTCTCTCTCCGTATGCGTTGTCCAAGGCCGTGGACGAGGAGCTCGCGGAGGTGTTCGGCCGCTGTTACGGATTGGAGCTGGTCGGCCTGAGGTATTTCAACGTGTACGGCCCTCGCCAGGACCCTCACGGGCCATACGCGGCCGTCGTTCCGCTCTTCTTCGACGCGTGTTTGCAGGGCCTGGCGCCCGTGATCTTCGGCGACGGGACCCAGAGCAGGGACTTTACGTTCGTCGCGGATGCGGTCTGGGCCAATCTGCTTGGGGCGGCCGCGCCTTCGTCCGCCTGCGGGAAGGCGTACAACGTTGCCGGCGGCAATCAGACGTCGGTCAACGCGCTTGCGGAGGCGATCCGCCAGGCTGCCGGTCGGGGAGCCCCTCCGAAGCACGAGCCGCCGCGTGCCGGAGACGTCCTTCACTCGGCGGCTGACCTGACGCTCTCGGCAAGCGAGCTCGGCTACTCGCCGCGCGTCGGCCTCGCGGAGGGGCTGCGGCGCTCCCTCGACCACTACCGCAGCGCTGCGGGGAACGGCGGGCGATGAACCCGGTCGCGATTCGCGTCACCGACCTCGGCAAGGAGTACCGGATCGGCGCCAAGGCCGAGAAGTACAAGACGCTGCGGGAGTCGCTCGCTGCTCTCGCGTCGGCGCCAGCAAGACTGTTCGCGCGATCCTCCGGCCGGCGGAGCCCCGAGGCGATCTGGGCCCTCCGCAACGTGACCTTCGAGGTGAGCCCCGGCGAGGTCGTCGGGCTCATCGGCCGCAACGGCGCCGGCAAGAGCACACTGCTGAAGGTTCTCGCCCGAATCACCGAGCCCACCGTGGGCCTTGCGGAGATTCACGGACGCGTCGGATCGCTGCTCGAGGTCGGGACCGGATTCCATCCCGAGTTGACGGGGCGGGAGAACATCTATCTAAACGGCGCGATTCTCGGCATGCGGAGGGCCGAAATCGCTCGGAAATTCGACGAGATCGTCGCCTTCTCCGAGATCGAGCAGTTCATCGACACTCCCGTCAAGAAGTACTCGAGCGGCATGTATCTCCGGCTCGCCTTCGCCGTCGCGGCGCACCTCGAGCCCGAAATCCTGCTCGTGGACGAGGTCCTGGCCGTCGGCGACGCCGAGTTTCAAAAGAAGTGTCTTGGAAAGATGGGGGACGTGGCGCGCGAGGGTCGCACGGTCCTGTTCGTCAGTCACAACATGCCCGCGGTGCAGGCCCTGTGCTCCCGGGCCATCCTTTTGCGGCAGGGGACGGTTGCGATCGACGGCTCGACCGGCGACGTGCTGCGGGAGTACCTCGGCTATCTGCGCTCGTCGGCGTCGAGTGCGTTCGAGAACAATCCCGAGAGGCGAGGTGAAGGCGCCGTCCGGCTGACGGCCGCCCGCATTCTCGACGACCTCGGCAACCC
>DATMNJ010000030.1:0-6079 GCA_035569175.1 Thermoanaerobaculia bacterium
GCCGACTGCGTCTTGGGCGTCGCCCGGTTGATCTCGTCGGCGAGGACGATGTTCGCGAAGATCGGGCCGGGGTGGAACTCGAACCGGTCCGACGGCGAGTGGAAGACCGAGATGCCGAGCACGTCGGCCGGCAGCGTGTCGCTGGTGAACTGAATTCGCTTGAAGTCGAGCGAGAGGCTGCGCCCGAGCGCCCGGGCCAGGGTCGTCTTCCCGACGCCCGGCACGTCCTCGATCAGGACGTGGCCCCGCGCGAGCAGCGCCGTCAGGACGAGGTCCACCGCCCGCGGGTCGCCCCGGTAGGCGAGGCCGACGTTGGCCCGCAGCTTCGACAGCGAGGCGGCGGAATCGGTCATGGCGATCTGCTACTCCTTACGGCCCGCAGAGCCCTCGCGTCGCGTGAGCCCCGCGACGGCGTCCCTCAACTCCCCTTCACGCTCCAGCGGCAGGACCAGGATGCCCGCGTCGCCGGCCACGATCACGGTGTCGCGCACGCCCGGCGCGAGGACCGGAAGGCGGGAGATCACGAGGTTGCCCGCCGCGTCGGTCGGACCGCGCAACTGCCTCACGGAACGCCACGTCCCCACGTCGCTCCATCCCGCCTCGAGCGGGACGGCGCGCACCGAACCGATCTTCTCCATGACGGCGAAGTCGATCGAGATGTCGGGCAGCGCCTCGTAGTCGGCGGCGGCGCCGGTGCCGACGAAGCGCTCGACGCCCTCCACGAGGTCCCCGGCCACCCGGCGCGCTTCGGCGAGCAGGCGCGACGGACGGAAGACGAAGATGCCGGCGTTCCACAAGTGGCGGCCCGAGGTCCAGAACTCCCGGGCCTTCGCCGCTTCCGGCTTTTCGGTGAAGCGAATCACCTCTCCGTCGCGCTGTTCGACGTACCCGTAGTCGGTCTCGGGTCGGGTCGGCGCGGCGGCGAGCACGACCACGCTCGCGGCGTCGGCGCCCTGCTCGGCGGCCGCGAGGGCTCTCCGGAAGGCCTCGGCGTCGCGGACCGTCTGGTCCGAAGGAATGGCCGCCGTGATCGGGTCGCCGTCGGCCGCGAAGCGGATCGCGGCCGCGAGGATCGCGGGTCCGGAGTTGCGCCGGAACGGTTCCTCGAGGATGCGCGGGGCGGCAACCTCCGGCAGCTCCGCCCGCACCAGACCGGTGTAACGGGCCCCGGTCGCGACGAACACCTCGCGCGACAACGGAAGCAGGCGCTCGTAGGTCTCGCGCAGCAGGCTCTTCTCGGACAGCAGCGCCAGGAACTGCTTGGGCCGCTCGTCGGTCGAAAGGGGCCAGAGGCGCGTCCCGCCGCCGCCGGCGAGCAGGAGGATTCTCATCGTCACCGGGCGCCCCTCACCCCTTCCCTCTCCCGCCGGGAGAGGGAGCCCTCGAGGCAGCGCCCGCCTGAAATTCCCTCTCCCCCCACGGGGGGGAGAGGGTCAGGGTGAGGGGGGCGTATCCCCCGGCTCAATCCCACGTCAAGCCCAGCAATTCCACCTCTGGCGACAGGGTAACCCCGAATCTCTCCCGGACCGCGTCTCTCATCTTCCGCATCAGCGCGAGCACGTCCACCGCGCGGGCGTGGCCGAGGTTCACGATCACGTTGGCGTGGCGGGGCGAGATGAGCGCGTCCCCGCGGCGCTCGCCCTTCAGGCCGCAGGCCTCGATGAGCCGCCCGGCGTAGTCCCCCTCGGGGTTCCGGAATACGCTGCCGGCGTTGGGCTCCGAGGGCAGCGCGCCGCGGCGCTTGTCCGAAACCGCCTTCGTCTTCGCCTCGATCGCGTCGCGGGACGCGGGCGAGAGCCGCAGCACCGCCTCGCTCACGATCTCCCGCGACGCGATCAGGCCTGACCACCGGTAGGCGTGGGGAACCTCCCGACCCGTCACGACCCGCCGCTCTCCCGACCGCGCCACCAGGCGGACGGTCTCGAGCACGTCGAAGATCTCGCCCCCGTACGCCCCGGCGTTGATCCGGACGGCGCCGCCGATCGACGACGGGATCCCCGAGATCGCCTCGATGCCGGAGAGCCCGGCCCGCGCCGCCGCCGCGCAGACGCCGCCGAGGGCCGCGCCGCCCCCGGCCCGAACCCGCTCCCCATCGATCCGAACCTCGAGGAACGCGCCCTCGAGGCGCAGCACGCAGCCCGGAAATCCCTCGTCCGCGACGAGGACGTTGGACCCCATGCCGAGGATCGCGAGGGGCAGCGAGGCCTCCGCGGCCGCCCCGAGAACGCGGGCGAGCGCGTCTTCGGTCCGCACGCGGCAGAGGTACCGGGCCGGGCCGCCGATGCGCCAGGTCGTCGAGCGGGCGAGCGGGACGTCGCGTTCGACCACGCCCTGCTCGGGCGCCAGGCTCAGATCCATCCGAACCGGGCCCCGAGCCACACCGCGGCAAGCAGCGTCCCCGCCGCGGCGATCCCTCCGGCGACGTCGTCGACGACGACGCCCCAGCCGCCCGGGAGCTCCTGGAGGTCATGGATGGGGCCGGGCTTGACGATGTCGTAGAAGCGAAAGAGCACGAACGACGCGATCCAGGCGGCCGGCCCGAAGAGCGGCCAGCCGTGCGGACCGAGCAGCGGCACCGCCGCGGAGGCGATGAGCTGCCCCGAGATCTCGTCGATGACGATGCACCCGGGGTCGTCCTCGCCGAGCGTGCGGCAGACCGGCTCCGAAACCGCCACGCCGACGAGCCCGATGAGCAGCCCGGACGTCAAAAGTCCGACCGCCACACCGAGACTCCCCGTATGCGGAGCGAGGGCGCGGGCGCCGAGCCAGCCGAGGACGAGACCGACGATCGACCCGGCGGTGCCTGGCATGATCGGTGAGAGCCCGGCGCCGAAGCCCGTCGCGACGAACGCCGAGAAGGGATGCGCGGCGAACGCGCGGCGGGCCTTCGACATTGACACGGGATCGTGCCGGAGAGAAGATCCGTCCGTCCTCATCGCGTCCTGCGGCGTCTCATTGCGGAGTCTATAATCGCGCAGAACGCGCGGAATTTTTCCCCAGATCCAGAAAGGTGAGGACATGTCCAGCGTGAAATCCAGCGAAAAGTGGCGCGCCGTCGAGACGGCGCTGACTCAAATCGAGCGCCAGTTCGGCAAGGGCTCCATCATGCGGCTCGGCGAGCGGCCCGAGGTCGCCATCGCCGTCATCCCGACCGGATCGCTCGCCGTGGATGCCGCCCTCGGCATCGGCGGCATCCCCCGCGGCCGGGTGGTCGAGATCTTCGGTCCCGAGTCTTCGGGCAAGACGACCCTCTCTCTCCAGGTCATCGCCCAGGCTCAGAAAACCGGGGGCCTGGCGGCCTTCATCGACGCCGAGCACGCGCTCGACTCCGAGTACGCGAAGAAGCTCGGCGTGGACACCGACAACCTGCTCGTGTCGCAGCCCGACAACGGCGAGCAGGCCCTCGAGATCGCCGAGATGCTGATTCGCTCCGGCGCGATCGACGTGATCGTCATCGACTCGGTCGCGGCCCTCGTGCCCAAGGCCGAAATCGAGGGCGAGATGGGCGAGGCCCAGATGGGCCTGCAGGCACGGCTCATGTCGCAGGCCCTGCGCAAGCTGACGGGCATCGTGTCGAAGTCGGGCACGAGCCTGATCTTCATCAACCAAATCCGCGAGAAGATCGGCGTGATGTTCGGCAACCCGGAGACGACGACGGGCGGGCGGGCGCTGAAATTCTACGCGTCGATCCGGATCGACATCCGCCGGATCGCGTCGATCAAGGACGGCGAGACGGTCGTCGGGTCGCGGACGAAGGTCAAGGTGGTCAAGAACAAGGTCGCCGCCCCGTTCCGGCAGGCCGAGTTCGACATCAACTACGGCGAGGGCATCTCGCGCGCCGGCGAGCTGATCGACATGGGCATCGAGGCCAAGCTCGTCGAGAAGTCGGGCGCGTGGCTCTCCTACGGCGACCTGCGCATCGGCCAGGGACGCGAGAACGCGAAGCAGTTTCTCAAGGACAATCCCGAGCTCGCCTCCGAGATCGAGAAGAAGCTCCGGCAGAGCCTGGGGCTCGCGCCCGTCGAAGCCGGCCCGGCGGCGTCCGTTCCCGCCGAAGTCCTCGAAGCCGTCAAGGAAAAGGAGAAGGCGCGGCGATAGGCCTTCGGCCTCCGCGAGAGTTCGTCGTTTCGCTGAACCTGGAAGAACTCTTGCAAGAATCCCGTTCCCGATGCTGATGACACGATCTCTCCGCGCCCGCCTGGCGGGCGCATTTCTTTTCACCGCCCTCGCGGCGGGCGCCCGGGGCGAGCGGTTGCGCCTGGCGGCCGAGCGGCCGGACGGCGCCTGCACGCCGGGCACGAAGCTGCTCGGGATCGTCCGGCTCGAGGCGCCGCTGCCGCCCGGATCGGAGCCGTCGGGCTGCCTCTTCGTCGTGGGTCTCGACGACCTTTCGGATGCCGCCATCGAGGGCGCAGTCGGCCGTCTCGCGGCCCTGCACGGAGCGGCCGGCGCGATCCTCGAGCTGCCCGCGCCGGACGACGCCGAGCGCTTCGCCTATGCGGTCAAGCGCCTCTCGTCCATCTTCCGTTCCGGTTCCCCCGACGGCAAGATCGGCCTGGCCGTGCCGCGCGCCCCGGACCCGGCCCTCGAGGAGGAGCTCGCGGCATACGTGGACGCGCTCGTCTCGGGCCCCGCCCGTCCGGCACCCGCCGAGACGACTCTGCGGACCTGGATCCTCGCGACGCCGAACGCGTCGGCGAGCCCGACGGTCGCCGCGCTGTCGGCGCTGCGCGAGTTCCCGCAGTCGGTCCTCGTCGCCCTCCAACCCGGCGACCGGCCCTTCACCCCCGCCGAGATCGAGACTCTGACGCGCCTGGAGCTCTACCTGACCGCCGACGCGTCACGCGATCCGACGGCCACCCGCATCGCCCGCAGGGACGGCTCGACGGTCCCGGGCCTGCGCCTGTTCGACGCCAAGAAGTTCACGCCCATCCTCCTCCTTCCGGACGACCCGGCCGGTGCGGTCTCCATCGAGCTTTCGGGCGGGCCGTTCGAAAAAGCGGCCGTCGAGAACCTCGCCTCCGGCGCGCGCCGCGACTTCGAGCTCAAGGGCTCGCCGACGCTCACCCTCGACCTCTCCCGAGGGCCCCTGGCCGTGGTGCTCGAGCCGCAGGTGCGCAAGGGAGGCGAGACCAAGGCCGCCGTCGAAGTCGGGGCCACGCGGGGCCTGACGGCCGAGGAGATCATCGCTCGCGAGCGCGCGTGGGACGCCGGCCAGCGCGAGAAGACGAAGAGCTACATCGCGGCGATGGACTCGTCGTTGCGCTTCCGGGTCGCTTCCCTCCCGGGAAGCCTCGACTTGACGATCCGGGGCCCCTATTTCTTCGAGCGCGGAAAGCCCCCCGACTGGGCCTGGCAGGAGTTCTATCTGAACGGCGTCAAGTGGAAGGGACGGACGATCCCGAAGCTCCCGATCCTCCAGCCGGACAAGGTCACGACCCTGCCCCTCGACATCCGCCTCTCGGAGGAATACGACTACGAGCTCGCGGGGGAAACGCGCGTCGAGGAGCGGCCGGCTTACCGCGTGGACTTTCGCCCGCGCGCGACCGTTGGCGACAAGCCCATCTACCGCGGCACGGCTTGGATCGATCGGGAAACCTTCGCGCTCCTGCGCCGGGAGTCCATCCAGCTGAATCTCAAGGGCGACACGCTCTCGAACGTCCAGACCGAGTACTACCGCGAGGTCCCGGGCGCGCCGGGCGTGGTGCTGCCGCTCGAGATCCGCGGACAGCAGGTGTTCTCGACGGCCGGCCGGACGACGGCGATCGAGCGCAAGGTCACGATGACCGAGGTCGTCATCGACCCGCCGAACTTCGAGGCCCGCCTCAAGGAGGCATACGCCTCTCCGTCCCAGATGGTTCGAGACACCGACGATGGCCTGCGGTACCTCGAGCCCGACCCGGCCAAGCCCGACGAGAGGCAGGTGTCGAACAAGCTCACGCGCAAGAGCCTCATCGGCGTCGCCGGCATCTTCTACGAGCGGGGCCTGGATTTCCCGTTCCCGCTGCTCGGCGTGCAGTACTTCAACTTCGACTTGTGGGGCAAGAACAAGCAGCTCTCGGTCTTTTTCTTCGGCTCG
>DATMNJ010000031.1:0-3911 GCA_035569175.1 Thermoanaerobaculia bacterium
CGTCGTCGCGCGTGAGCCAGATGAACCCGTCGTCGGTGCCGCACCAGACGAGCCCGTCTGTGAGAGCCGAGGGCGCGATGGCGTAGACGACGCCGCGCCGCGGCCCCGGCGTCGCGCTGTCGGCGGCCGTCGCCGGATCGAGCGTCGCCGGCACGGCGGGCGCCTCGCGCGTCAGGTCGGGACTGATCTTTTCCCAGTGGCCGCCGCCGTCCAGCGTCCGAAAGACGAACTGGTTTCCGAAGTAGAGGGCGTGCGGCGCGCGCGGTGAGAACGCCAGCGGCAGCGTCCACTCGCCGCGATAATCGCCCGGGTACGCGAGCGTGGGATCCACGTCCTGCTCCTGCAGCGTGCGCCAGTCGAAGCGGCTGACGCCGCCGCCGTACGCGACGTCGGGCCGCTCGGGGTCCGGAGCGACGTAGCCGTTCTCGCCGCCCACGGCCACGGGCCGCCAGTCGCGCAGCGTGATCGAGGAATAGTCGGTGCGCGACGGGCTCGCGGCGGCGCCGCTGTCCTGCTGCGCGCCGTAGATCCAGTAGGGAACCCGGTCGTCGGTCGTCACGTGGTAGAACTGGGCCGTCGGCTGGTTGTACCAGGAGCTCCACGTCGTGGCGCCGTCGACGCTGACCACGGCGCCCTGGTCGCTGCCGAGGATCATCCGCCGCGGGTCCGACGGATCGATCTTCAGCTCGTGGTAGTCGTCGCCGCCCGGCGCGCCCTTGATGGGAAGAAACGTCCGCCCGCCGTCCGACGAGCGGTACATCGCGGTGTCGCAGACGTAGACCGTGTTCGCATCCCTGGGGTCCACCGCCACGCCGCCGAAGTACCAGCCCCGCTCCCAGATCCTCCGGTCCGCGCTCGCCCGCTTCCACGTCGCCCCGCCGTCCTCGGACGCCCAGAGGCCTCCCTCCTTCGCGTCCACGATGGCGTACACGCGGCGCGGAGCGCCCGGCGCAAACGCGATGCCGATACGGCCGAGCTTCTCGGAAGGAAAGCCGCCCCCGACCGGCGCCCACGTGTCGCCGCCGTCGTCGGACCGGTAGAGCCCGCTGCCCGGGCCGTTGGACGGCGGGTAGGTGTTCCAGGGCGGACGGCGCGTCTGCCAGAGGGCGGCCAGGATGGTCTTCGAGTTCGAGGGGTCGAAGGCGAGATCGATTGCTCCGGTGTTCTCGTCCTTGAAGAGGACGCGTGACCAGGTGCGGCCGCCGTCCGACGAGCGGAAGACGCCGCGCTCGGGGTTGGGCCCGTAGGCGTGGCCGAGAGCGGCGACGAAGACGCGGTTGGCGTCGCGCGGGTCCACGAGGATCCGGGCGATCTGCCGCGTTTCAACCAGGCCGATGCGCGCCCAGGTCTTCCCGCCGTCCCCCGATCGATACATGCCGTTGCCGTGCGAGATGTCCGAGCGCATGTCGGCCTCGCCCGAGCCGGCGTAGAGGACGCGCGGGTCCGACGGCGCGACGGCGAGGGCGCCGATCGAGGCGATCGGCTGCCCGTCGAAGATGGGCTCCCAGGTACGCCCTGCGTTGCGCGACTCCCACACGCCGCCGCCCACGGCGCCGAAGTAGAAGTGATTCGGCTGCCCGGGAACTCCCGCGACCGCGAGCACGCGGCCGCCGCGAAACGGGCCCGCCATGCGCCAGTGCATTCCCGAGAAGAGTGCGGGGTCGAACGGCTGAGCGTGCACGGCGCGCGACGCGCCCGCGGCGACGACGGCGGCGGCGGCCAGGACCCGAAGCGTTCTCGTCACGCATGACCTCCTCGAACGGCCGGAATTATAAGGGCCGTGTGACATCGCGTCGCACACGCCCGTTTTTCCGCGAGGTGTGCCACTGTGCCGCAGCACGAATTTCCGATCGAATTCCGAAACAACGCCCGGCATCTGACGTCTTAAGTGTGTGCCGGCGAATGGACTCCGGCTCGATTTTCCAAAGGAGGCTCTCGTGAAAAGAATGTCGATGGGAATCTTCGCCGCGGCGTCCGTCCTGGTCGGCGCCTCGGCCTGCAGTCAGAACTCGTTCGAATCGGTCGCGGTGACCAAGAGCGCATCGGCCGTCGCCGGATGCGAGAAGGTCGCCGAGATTACGGCCAAGCCCGGAGCGTTCGACGAATCCGACGCGCAGACGCAGTTGACGCGCGCCGCGCAGGCCAAGGGCGCCAACACGGTCCTCCTCGCCAGCGACAGCGCCGACAAGGGGACCGCGTACCGCTGCTCGATGCCGTCGGTCGCGGGCACCTCCAAGACCACGAGCACCGGCTCGCACTGATCCAGGACGACTCTTCGGACCTCGTTCCTCGTTCCTTCCTCACCGCGGCCCCCGGGATCGGGCGGCCGCGGTCTTTTTTTTCGCGGGGCGGCGCGGACCTCCCGGGCGCTCCGCTACTCGGAGCGCAGCGCCTCGAGCGGATCCACGCGCGACGCGCGCAGGGCCGGAACCGCGCTGGCCAGGCCCGCGATCGCGAAGAGCAGGCCGATGACGGCCGCGAACGTCGCGGGGTCGCGCGGCGCGACGCCGTAGAGCAGCCCTTCCAGGACGCGCGTCAGGAAGAGCGCCGCCACGGCGCCGACCGCGATGCCGACGCCCGCGTAGGCGAGGCCGCGGCGCACGACGAGACCGAGCACGTTGACCCGTGAAGCGCCGAGCGCGAGGCGGATCCCGATCTCCCGCCGGCGGCGGCTCACGAGGTACGACAGGACGCCGGCGACCCCGACGCCCGCGAGCAGGAGCGCGAGCCCGGCGAAGATCGAGAAGAGCGATCCGGTCAGGCGCGGGGTGGCGAGCGACGCATCCACGACGTCGGTCATGAGGCGTGCGTTGGCGACCGGGAGGCTCGGGTCCAGGCGCCGCACCTCGGCGCGGATCGGGCCCACCAGCGCCAACGGGTCGCCGCCCGCCCGGACGACGATCGTCATTCCCCGCGCGGCATCGCCGCCCCGGGCCTTCGGGAACTGCGCATAGGGTACGTAGAACTTCTCCTTCACGACGGCCGTGACGCCGTTGTGCCGCTCGTCGCGCACGAGCCCGATGACGGTCACCCACGGACGCTCGCTGTTCGAGCTCATCCTCAGGCGGCGGCCGATCGGGTCCTGGCCCGGCCAATACGTGCGCGCGAGGGTCTCGTTGACGAGAACGACGGGTTGCGCGTCGGCCGTGTCGGAGGCCGCCAGGGTTCTTCCGCGCACCAGGCGCTCACCGAGCGCTTCGAACGCGCCGTCCGACGCCACCTGCCAATCGCCCTTGGCATGCGTGCCGGGCGGCGCCACGTACCCCTCGATCTCGAGGCCCCAGTCGCCGATTTCCGACGCGAGCGGCAGCTGGCGGATGACGCCGGCCGCGCGCACGCCCGGGACGGCGCGCACGCGCTCGAGCAGCGCCCGGTACAGGGCCACGACCGCCTCCGGCTTCGGGTACGTCGCTTCCGGCGGACGGACCTGGAGCGTGAGCACGTGCTCCGGCTCGAAGCCGAGGTCCACGTGCATGAGGGCATCCAGGCTGCGCAGCATCAGGCCGGCGCCGAGCAGGAGCAGCACGGCCAGGGCCATCTGCGCAGCCGCGAGAACGCCGCGCAGCCCCTGGCGCCGCAGGCCGGACGACGAGCCCGGGGCGCCGTCCTTCAGCGAGCCCGCCAGGTTCAGGCGCAAGGTCTGCACGACGGGCGCGAAGCCGAAGAGGAAGGTCGTGAGAAGAGACAACGCTCCCGCGAAGAGCAGCATCCTCGCGTCGAGGCCGAGCGGCGCGAGCGCCGGCAGCCCCGCCGCGCCGCGGGCCGCAATGACGCGCACGCCCGCCCAGGCGACGACGAGGCCAAGAGCCGCGCCCGCGACCGCGAGAACGAAGCTCTCGGTCAGGAGCTGGCGCGTCAGCCGGGACTTGCCCGCGCCGATCGCCGCGCGCACCGAGATCTCCCGCTGCCGG
>DATMNJ010000032.1:0-4050 GCA_035569175.1 Thermoanaerobaculia bacterium
GCCCATGGACATCGTGTAGAGGTAGTCGCCGAAGAGGACGGTCAGGTTGTTGCCCCAACGGGCATTGGCCGACGTGCGTCCGCGCCGCAGCCGCGCCTCGTCGATGATGTCGTCGTGAACGAGTGTCGCCGTGTGGATGAATTCCACGACCGCGGCGTAGCGCACATCCTTGTCGCCGTCGCGCTCGCCGTAGTCGAGCAGTTTCGCCGACAGCAGCAGGAGCGCCGGGCGGATCCGCTTTCCGCCGCCCTGGGCCAGGTACGCCCCGATGCGGTCGATCGTCGGGATCGGCGAGCGGAAGTGGAGGAGCAGCTCCTCCTCGACCTTCGCGAGCTTGTCGGAGATCAGGTCGTAGGCGCGCTTCAGGCGCACGTTGTCGAGGCGCGAAGCGCTCATCGGTAGTTCGTGAATTGCAGGGGCACGCCGAAGTCGCGCCCGCGCAGCAGGGACTGCACGTCCTGCAGGTCGTCCTTGGCCTTCCCGACCACCCGGACCTGGTCGGCCTGGATGGAGGCCTGGACCTTGATCTTCTGGTCCTTGATCGCCTTGACGATCTCCTTGGCCTTCTCGGAGGAGATGCCCTGCTGGATCTTCACGACCTGGCGGACGGTGGTATTGGCTGCGGGCTCGATCTTCTGGAAGTCGAGCGACTTGACGGCGATCCCGCGCTTGACTAGGCGCGTCTCGAGGATGTCCACGACCGACTTCAACTTGTGCTCGTCGTCGGAGGTCAGGGTCAGCTCGAGCTCCTTGTCGTTCCACTCGACCTTCGACTTCGACCCGCGGAAGTCGAAGCGAGTGGCGATCTCCTTGGAGGCCTGCTGGACGGCGTTCAACACCTCCTGCAGATCGACCTTGCTCACGACGTCGAAGGAGAACTCCTGGGGCATGGGGGGATTCTATTAGAGGTGAGAGGAGGGACGAAACGTGTCGGGGCTCGCCTAGTTCGACACCACCCGCGTGCCCTTGGGGCCCGCCACGCGGTAGTCGGCGGCCGGCCGCGCCTTCTCGGCCTTCCAGCCTTCGAAGCGGAACTCGGTGCGGTTGCCGGACGTGTCCTCGTAGGCGAGCATGCCGACCACGCCGGCCGGCGAGATGGCGAGCTTCAACCAGGCCAGCTCCGAATCCCCGGCCCGCGGCTTCAGGACGACGACACCCGAGGCGTCGCGCGAGATCTCGTAGCGGCGGGCGAGCTCGTCGGGCTTCTCCAGAAAGACGATCGGAAGGCGCGCCCGCTCGTCGGGGGAAAGCGTGTGGACCGTCAGCTGTTTGTCCTCGGGCGAGAAGAATCGTCCCTCGCCCGCGTCGTACGTGAAGACCTTGACGTCGGGTGCGGAGTAGTCGAAGCGCAACCGCTCGGGTGCCTGGACCCAGACGGTTCCGGATTCGCGCCGCGACGTCGCGAATCCCGCCGGCGTGTAGATCTGAGTGAACGCCGAGGTGTTCGCCGCGCCGTTTCCGAAGCCCGCGGCCGCCTTCGCCAGCAGCGCCAGCGCGTCCGACGGCCCCGCGGTCTGGGCCGCCGCGAGGGAGGACTCCAGGGCCGCGAGCGCCAGGGCCAGGGCCAGGATCGCCGGCCGTCCGTGCTCTGCCGCCTGCCGCCGGACTCTCAATGGCGGAAGTGGCGCCGCGGCGCGATCAGGAACGCCAGGGCGCGTTCGTCGGCGGCGGCGATGATCTCCTGGTCCCGGATCGACCCGCCGGGAGCGACGATCGCGGTGACGCCCGCGTCGGCGAGGATGTCCACGCCGTCGCGAAACGGGAAGAAGGCGTCGGAGGCGGCGCCGCAATTGACGATGGGCAGGACCGGCTTGGTCGCGGCGAGGCGGCAGGCGTCCACCCGGCTCATCTGGCCCGCGCCGATGCCGATCGTCTGCCGCGCGTTGGCGATGACGATCGCATTGGACTTGACCCGGCGCGAGACCTTCCAGGCGAGCTCGCAGGCCGCGCGCTCGACGGCCGTGGGTTTGCGCTGGGAGACGAGCCTCCAGGCCGAGCTCTGATCGGTCTCGCTGTCCGAGTCCTGTACCAGGAGGCCGCCTTCGATGCGCTTCCAGTCGAGGCCCGCCACGGGGCCGCGCGAGACGGGCACGCGCAGCAGGCGAATGTTCGGCTTTTTCGCGAAGAGGGCCAGGGCCTCCTCGCTGAACGCGTCGGCCGCCACGACCTCGACGAAATGCTGCAGGACGAGGGCGGCCAGGGCGCCGTCCACGTTGCCCCGGATCGCGATGATGCCGCCGAAGGCCGCGAGGGGGTCGCACGCGAACGCGCGCCCGAACGCCTCCGAGAGTGTCTCGCCGATGCCGACGCCGCAAGGGTTGTTGTGCTTGACGATGACCGCCGCGGCGCCCTCGAAGTCGCGGGCCAGGGCGACGGCCGAGTCGAGGTCGAGCAGGTTGTTGAAGGAAAGTTCCTTGCCCTGGAGCATCTCGAAGCGGACGAGGGCGTCGGGCGGGGCCGACCGGAACGCGTAGAACGCGGCGCGCTGGTGGGGGTTCTCGCCGTAGCGCAGGGCCCCGACGCGGTCGAAGGCAAAGATGAGGTTTTCGGGGAAGTCGTAGGGCTCGTGGACCGAGGCGGCGAAGTAGCCGGCGATCGCGGCGTCGTAGGCGGCCGTGCGCGAAAACGCCCGTGCGGCCAGGCGCTCGCGCGTCGGCAGCGTCGTGCCGCCCGCCGCCCGGATCTCCTCGAGAACGACCGCATAGTCGGCGGGGTCCACCACGACGGCCACCCGCCTGTGGTTCTTCGCCGCCGCCCGGATCATCGCCGGGCCGCCCACGTCGATCATCTCGATGACCTCCGCACGGCCCTTGCCCGCGGCCACGGTCTTCTCGAAGGGATAGAGGTTGACGACGACGAGGTCGAAGGCCTCGATCCCTTCCTGCCTCATGTCGCGGGCGTGGTCGTCGCGCGAGTCATCGGCGAGCACGCCCCCGAAGACTTTCGGGTGGAGCGTCTTGACCCGCCCGCCGAGAATTTCCGGAAACCCGGTCAGCTCCTCGACCAGACCGACCGGTATGCCGGCCTCCTTCAGGTGGGCGGCCGTGCCGCCCGTCGAGACGATCCGCACGCCGGCCTGCACGAGCGCCCAGGCGAACTCGGCGACGCCGGTCTTGTCGTGGACGGAGACGAGGGCGCGGCGGACGGGCGTGGAAACGTTCTCGGGCATCGCGGAGGGAATATAGCGGAGTCTCGAGGGTGCGGTCGAGCGCCGGGGACACGGCGCCGAAACGGCGCCGCACGCGGCGATCGGGACTAGAACACCTTCAGGATCTGGGCGTTGATCGTGAACCCTTTCACGCCGTGGGCGACCACGGGGTAGCCGAGGTCGGCGCGAATCCGGGTGTTGTCCCACGGCCCGTTGAAGGCCGTCGTGATCCCGACGCCCGAGAAGTACGTGTTGTCGTAGGCCGCGAACTTGTTCGTGACGAGGGCCTGGTCGTACTCGATTTCGAAGCGGATGATCTCCTGGATGTTGATGCCGTAGGAAATGTTGGCGAGGTAGGCGCGGTCGGCGAGGACGCTTCCGCTGGGGAAGCCCGTGAGGGACGCGGTCGTGAACGGGCCGAAGTCCCACTGCGAGAACCGGTCGAGGTCCTGCCCGCCGAGGTAGGCGAGCTTGACGAGGAGCTTGCGGAAGTCGGCGAAATAGAAGCCCTTGTTCAGTTCGACCGAGTACTTCCAGTAGTCCTTCTGATCGGGGCTGTACGTCGAAACGTCCGGGTCCCCCCACGGCTCCCATTTGGCGCGCGAGTAGTAGCCCCCGTTGGCCGTGAGGTTGTATCCGTCCTGGCTCCAGTTCAACCGCAGCGCCGCGCCGAAGGTGAACGTGCTCACGGGAACGACGAACAGCGGCGACGTGTCGCTCGTCGTCCCGTAGTGGTCGTAGCCGGCCGAGAGCACCACCGAGGCCTTGAGGTAGGTTCCCAGGGGATGCCCGAAGTTCAGCGAGACGTACTCGGGCAGGTGCTTGACCGAGCCCGCCTTGAACTCCAGCCCGTCGCGGTACTCCGTCTCGGTGAACGGGATGGCCACGCCGAAAACGTCGGC
>DATMNJ010000033.1:0-4661 GCA_035569175.1 Thermoanaerobaculia bacterium
AGGGCACTTCTGGCGAGGGCCACTACCGGACCGGCCAGAAGGAGTTCGCCCTCCTCGTCACCGCCGAACCGTACGCTCTCGTCCTGAGGCCGTCGGAGCTCGTCTGCTTCACCTCGGCGACTCCGGCGCCGAGGAAGGCGAAGAGCGCCCCGATCACGTTCTCCGGGTTCGTGCCGGCACCCCCGATCGGCAACCAGCAGATCGGCGGGATGCGCTACTCGGGCACCGAGCCGGTCGAGGTCGTCCAGGCCCGGCACGTACTCGACCAGGCCAGGGCCATGGGCGCCGAGAAGTACGCCCCGGACTCGATTCGCGACGCCGGGATCACCCTCGCTCAGGCCGCCAACTCCTTCCAGGCCGGCAACGACAAGGTCGGCGTGGACTACGCACGCCGCAGTCTCTCGCTGTCCTCGACGGCCATCCGGGACACGCAGAGGAACCTCGACGCGCAGGCCGCCGCGGCCGAGGCGGCGCGCCGGGCCGCGGAGCGCCAGGCGCTCGAGCAGCGGACGGCCGATGCGCAGGCCCAGGCCGCCGACGCCGAAAAGCAGACCCTCGCCGCCAGGGAGCAGGCCGTCGCCGCCCGGGAACAGGCCGTCGCCATGCAGGCCCAGCTGGCGCAGTCCCAGCAGCAGCTCGACCAGGCGCGCCAGCAGGCCGCCGCGGCCCAGCAGCAGATGACGACGCTCCAGCAGCAGTCCGCCGCGGCCCAGCAGGACGCCGCGGCGGCCGAGCAGCGCGCGGCGGCGGCCGGCCTGTCCGCCGACGCGGCGGAGGCGGCGCGCCGCGACGCCGACGAGTCCCGGCGCCGGGCCGAGGCGCTCGCCGCCCAGGCGACGGCCGCAAAGGCCGAGGCGGAGCGCACGACCGCCGAGGTCGCCACCGTCGCGGCAACGCTCGAGAAGCAGAACGTCCAGCTCCAGAGGGAGAACGACCGGCTCGTGAAGGAGCGCGACGACCTCGCGGGCCAGCTCGACGGCGCCCTCTCCTCGGTCGCCCAGATCACCAAGACCGCGCGCGGCGTCGTCGTGAACCTGCCCGACATCCTCTTCGACGTCAACAAGGCGACGCTCAAGCAGAACACGCAGGTCGCCCTCGCCAAGCTCGCCGGCATCGTCCAGGTCTTCCCGAAGATCAACCTCCGCGTCGAGGGCTACACCGATTCGACCGGTTCGGACGAGCTCAACATGCGCCTCTCGAAGGAGCGCGCCGAGGCCGTGCTCGGCTTCCTGAAGACCCAGGGCGTGGCCGCGGGCCGCATGACGGCCGCGGGCTACGGTCCGAAGTTTCCGGTGGCCGACAACGCCACGACCGAGGGGCGCGCCCGGAACCGGCGCGTGGAGATCATTCTCGCCGAGGGCATGATCCAGGGGGCCGGAAAGTAGCTCGAGGGGCCGCGTTCCGCGTCCGCGAATCCGGGTCCGTCGCAAGACGGGCTCGCGTCACGGCTCGGCCGGCGTCTTCTCCTTCTCGATCTCGCCCGTCATCGGGACGAACCGCACCGGGATGATGTCCTTCTCGGACAGGTGCCCGTCCCTGTCCTTGGTGAAGACCTTGAGCTCCTGGAAAAAGCCTCCGACCGGGATCACCATGTGTCCACCGACGGCGAGCTGGTCGACCAGCGGCTGGGGGATGCGCTCGGGCGCCGCGGTCACGATGATGCCGTCGAAGGGAGCGTGCTCGGGCCAACCCCGGTAGCCGTCTCCCTCGCGAACCTCGACGTTCGTGTAGCCGAGCTCCTTCAACTTGCGGCCGGCCGCCTGCGCCAGCTCGGGCAGGATCTCGATCGAGTAGACCTCGGCGGCGATCTCGCCAAGGACCGCGCTCTGGTAACCCGACCCCGTGCCGATCTCGAGGGCCCGACCCCGGGGCGGCAGCTCGAGGAGCTCCGTCATCAGGGCCACGATGTAGGGCTGCGAAATCGTCTGGTTGTTCCCGATGGGAACCGGGTGGTCCTCGTAGGCCTGGGCCCGCCCGGCCGGATCGACGAAGAGATGGCGCGGCACCTTGCGCATCGCCGCGAGCACGCGCGGATCGCGGACCCCCCGCGCCGCGATCTGAGCCTCGACCATCTTCGCGCGCTGCCCTGCCTCCGCATCGGTCGCGTTGGAGTTCACCTTCGGCGCCTCCTCCCGCTTCGGCCCGCATCCGAACGCCGCGAAGCCGGCGGCAAGGCAGGATATCGCCCCGACCGCGCGCCAGCCCGGAGCCCTCCGCGGGCTCCTCAAGGCGCCGCCGCCGCATGCGCGACCCGTCCGCCGACCAGGGTCAGCGCGATCGGGATGGACGGGATTTCGCGCTCCGAGATCGTCATGGGGTCGCGGGCGAAGACGGTGAGGTCGGCCTCGAAACCGGCGGCGACGCGCCCGCGCGATCGCTCCTCGAACGCCGCGAACGCCGCGCCGTCGGTGAAGAGCGCCAGGGCCTCGCGCCGCGACAGCCTCTGCGACGGGCGCCAGCCGCCGGGAGGATTTCCGGAAAGGTCCTCGCGGGTCACTGCCGCGTAGAACCCCAGCAGCGGCCTCTCCGATTCCACCGGGGCGTCGCTGCCGCCCGCCAGGCGCACGCCGGCCTCCACCAGGGCGCGCCAGGCGTACGCCCCGGCCATGCGCGAGGCTCCGAGGCGGCCCTCAGCCCAACCCATGTCCGAGGTCGCGTGGGTCGGCTGCACCGACGCGATGACGCCCAGGCGGGCGAAGCGGGCGAAGTCCTCCGGTGCGATCACCTGAGCGTGCTCGATGCGCGGACGGTCGGCCCCGGCCGGGGCGTCGGGCAGCCGCGCCGCGGCTTTCGCGAAGGCGTCGAGCGCAACGCGGTTGGCCCGGTCGCCGATGGCATGAACCCAGAGCTGCCAGCCGTTCTCCCGCGCCGCCAGCGCAAGGGCGTCGAGCCGCTCGGGCGGCGTCACCGAGAGGCCGCGCCGGCCCGGCTCGTCGGAGTAGTCTGCGAGGAGCGCGGCGCCGCGGCTGCCGAGCGCCCCGTCGGCATAGGCCTTGACCGCCCGCACCGTCAGGAAGTCCGCGCCGCCGCCGATCCGCTTTCCTCTCGCGAACGCGGCGGCGAGCGCTTCGGGCTCGGGCGAAACCGTGGCGTACACGCGGATCGGAAGGGCGTTGCGCGCGGCCAGACTTTCGAGGACGGCGATCCCGTCGGCGTCATACCCCGACGCGTCCTGGATCTCAGTCAGCCCCGTGGCCGCACACGCGGCCGCGCCGCGAAGAAGCCAGCGCTCGGAGTCGGCGGCCGAGGCGGGAGGGATGACCCGGACGACGAGCGCCATCGCGTTGTCCACGAGCACGCCCGAGGGGGATCCGTCGGGGCGGCGCAGAATGCGGCCGCCTTCGGGATCCGGCGTCGCGGACGAGATCCCGGCCGCCGAGAGGGCGGCGGAGTCGACCCACAGCGCATGCCCGTCGACGCGGCGCGCGACGGCGGGCCGGTCCCCGAGAACGCGGTCCAGGGCGAGCGCGTCGGGAAAGGCCGCGCCGGGCCAGCGGTTCTGGTCCCATCCCCGCCCCTCCGCCCACGCTCCCGGCGGCAGGGACGCCGCCGCTTTCCCCATCCGCGCCGCGGCGTCCTCGGCGCTCGACGCGTCGCGCAGGCTGGCGACCTCGAGGGACTTGCCGAGACCCGAGAGATGCAGGTGTGCGTCGGCCCAGCCCGGGAACACGAACGCGCCGCGCAGGGCGATCCGCTGTGCGGCGCCGGCGCGCCGCCGGGCCTCGGCCGGATCGCCGACGAAGAGAATCTTTCCCTCCCCGACCACGATCGACGCCTTCCGGGGCTCCGCGTCCGACGCGACATAGACGACGCCGCCCTCCAGGAGGAGGTCGGCCTTCGGCGTCTCCGGCTGCGACAGCGCCAGGAGAACCGGCAGAATCAGAAGCACTGGAGAATCTTAACCGAGCCGACCGCCGTCGGCCGTCCGCGGCCTGCCGGCGGGCGCCCGCGGCTCACGTCCGTCTCAGCAGCAGCAGCGTCTGGTCGTCGTACTGGGGCGCGTCGCCCGCGAAGTCGGAGACGGCATCGAAGACCGCCTCGCAGACGCGGCCGGGCGCCTCCGGCGACATGAGCCGCGTGAGGCGCTCGAGTCCGAATTCCTCGTCCGCCGTGTCGAGGGCCTCGGTGATGCCGTCGCTATAGACGCAGAGCAGATCGCCCTCTTCCATGACGACCGTCTCTTCGCGCCAGGTGGCATTGGGGAACATGCCGATCGGCACCCCGGTCGCCTTGATCTGCTCGACGGCGCCGGAGCCGCGCCGCAACAGCGCCGGGTTGTGCCCCGCCGAAACGTAGCGCAGGGTCCCGGAGTCGGGCTCGATCAGGCCGAAGAAACACGTCAGGAACTTGCGCGTCGCGGAGAACTTCTGAAGGTGCCGATCGATCCGCCCGATGAGGTCCGCGACCGTCTTCGCCTCGTCGATCTGGAGGTGGACGGCCGCGTGGACGGTCGACACGAGCAGCGCCGCCGGAATGCCCTTGCCGGAAACGTCCGCGACGAGAAACGCGAGGCGCCCGCCGGAGAGCGGGAAGAAATCGAAGTAGTCGCCGCCGACCTGCCGGGTGGGCCGATTCCTCGCGGCGACCTCGAGGCCGGCGACGGCCGGCAGATCGCGCGGGAGGATCTGCCGTTGGATCCCGGCGGCGAGCTCGAGCTCGCG
>DATMNJ010000034.1:0-2855 GCA_035569175.1 Thermoanaerobaculia bacterium
AGCGGCGGGCAAGCGATCCAGGCGATCGCTGACCAGCCGATCGAGGGTGATCACGGCCAGCGTCGGGCCGTCGGTCCGGGCCGTCATTCCAAGGTGGCCGCGTACGAGCTCTTCGACCAGAAACGGACTCCCACCCGATTCGCGCGCGACGGCGCTCGCCGTCCGCCGCGCCACCTCGTCGGACGCGCCGAGCCACTTCAGCGCCAGTCGCTTCGAGTCCTCGAGAGCCAGCGCCCCGACCTCGATGTCACGAACGTCCGCCTCCTCGGGCCAGCGCGCGCGCATCTCGGTGAGAAACGGTGTGGCGGCCGCCTCTTCCCGGTACGTGATCAAGAGGAGCAGCGGGGGCGCCTGCGGAGGCCGCATCACCTCGAGGAGCAACGCGACGCTGTCGACGTCGCCCCACTGCACGTCGTCCACGAAGAGAACGACCGGCCGCTGCCGCGCGAGTGTCGCGAGAAGCTGGCGCAAGGCCACGAAGGCGCGACGGCGCAGGCTCGGAAGGTCGTCGGCCGCTTCGCCGCGCGCCGGGCCGACTCCGGGGATGCGACGCAAGACGGGAAACAGGCGTCCGAGCGCGCCGATGTCCTCCGGGAGGGGTACCGGTTCGCCGTCCTCGTCGCGTCGCATCAGGTAGCGGGTCAGCGCGTCGATGACGCTGTCGACCGCCTTGTAAGGGACGGACTCGCGCTCGTAGGCGCGGCCGCGTAGAACGAGCGCGCCGTGGGTCCTCGCGAGCTCGTCGAGGACGTGATGGGCCACCGTCGACTTGCCCATGCCCGCCGCCCCCGAGACGCGCACCGTCACGGCCCCCGACTGCGCCGCGTCGAACGCATCGCGCAGCGACTGGAGCTGGGGCTCGCGCCCGACGAGGGCCGCGTCTCCGTCGAGGGACTCCGCCGGAGCGGGCGGGGGGGCGCTGCTCCGCGGGATCTCCAGGCGGCGCAGGATTTCTTCGCCTGAGGGCCGCATGGCGGGTTCGCGCTGCAGGAGGCCGCGGCACAGCGCGTCGAGGTCCGGCGGCACGCCGATCACGCACTGCGACGGCGCCATCGCGTCGAGGGTGCTCTTCATCGCCAGCACGTCGGCCGCGGGGCCGGTGAACGGCGCGCGCCCCACGAGCGCCTCGTAGAGCATGACGCCCACGCTGTACCAGTCGGATGCCGCCGTCAGCGGCGCATCGCCGGCCTGCTCGGGCGCCATGTAGCGGAGAGTCCCGACCAGCTCACCGCTGCCGGCCGGCAGCTCCCGAGGATGCGTCTTGAGCTCGGTGGCCACGCCGAAGTCGAGGAGGACGACCCGGCCCTCGTCGGTCACGAGGACGTTCGACGGCTTGATGTCCCGGTGCAGCTTGCCGTCGCGGTGGAGCGCGTGCACGCCTGCGACGAGCTGGCGCAGGGCGGGCCGTAGTCGGTCCATCCGCGCAGGAGAGGTGGGGAAGAACTTCGTGGTCACAGGCGCCGGGCCCGCCGGGCGAAGGGTCTCGCGCTCCGCGGGCATTCGCATGGTGACGACGGCAGTCGCCGGCGGCGCGGAGTCGACGCGCGAAGGGGCGCTCTGGACGAACTCGCGAAAATGCGTTCCTCGCACGAGTTCCATCGTGAAGAAGACCTGCTCGCCCTCGGCGACGACGAGCTCGTACAGGTGCACGAGGTTCGCGTGGTGCACGTCGGCCAGCGTGCGAAATTCCTGCTTGAAGAGGTAGAGCGCCGCCGGATCGAAGCGCGGCAGCGTCTTGAGAGCGACGACCTGGCGGCGTTCGCGGTCGAACGCTTCGTAAACGATGCCCATTCCGCCCTGGCCGAGGCGCCGCCGTATTTCGTATCGGGCCGTGCCCTTCCAGTCAGAATCGCAAACCGGCCCGCCTCCCGCCGCGGGCTCGTGGGCCGCCACCCGATCGATCTGCTCCACGATCTAAGATTATCGACACATGGGTCTGCCTGGAAGGACGGACACGCGAGAAAGGGCTGACGCCGCGGGTGGCCAGACGTGCGCGAGAAATCCCGTATGAGCAACTCAGCGCGCTCGCCAGCCGATCAAGGTTGGACACCGAGGCGGAGGGCTGGTTCGAGCTGCAGGTGGTCGCATGAAGGCGGCCGGTCCCTCGGCATGACAGCGCGGCGGCGGTCGTCTTACCTCGAGCCGGCGATCACGTCGGCTCCGCGGCGCGTCGGGATCCCCTTGGCCGCCCTGTAGTCGGTGAGCATCGCGACCACGAGGCTGCCGAGGCCCGCGCCCACGCCAAACCAGGTCGCCGCGCGATCCTTCTTCGCGTAGCCGAGCGCGAACGGCGCCGCGAGAGAGGCCACGGCGAATGCGTAGTCGAGCCCCTCGTGGGCCTCGATCGGGATCAGCTTGAAAAGGCTCATTCGGTAGTCGGTCATGAGGGAGAAGCCGCCGACTGTCGAGCCGAGCCCCACCCCCACGGCGCGCGCCTTGCGCGAGCGGAATACGAACGCGCTACCGAGCAACATGAGCGCCGCGCCGTAGTCCAATACCGAGTGCAGGTCCTGCGGGATGAGGCGCCGTAGGGGGAGAACGCCGAGGAGGGGCTTCGATGGCCGGGGGTCTACGTCGGCCTTTGCTAGCCGATCCTCGATGCGGGAGAAAACTCCAGGCGAGCGCTCATGCGCCTTGTTCTCGCTCTGCGGCTCCATGGTCGAGCGTCCCTTCCGTTGCCCTTCGTGGCAATCGACGGGTGGGCGGGCAACCTCCGTGCCGACTCGAGATCAAGGGACTTCCTCGATCACGTGAACCGGGCCCTCGGCAGTCGCTTCGCCTTTTGCGACGGCGAGCATGCGGTTCAAGAACGAGTACCGGGCGTCTGCGGTCTCGAAGCGCGGCAGGGTGCGGAA
>DATMNJ010000035.1:0-4251 GCA_035569175.1 Thermoanaerobaculia bacterium
CGTCGAGAACTTCGACTGGTATCTCAAGAACGTCCAGCTCGTCCCGTATACCTGGTCGGAGGAGGTTGCGCTGATGGAGCGCGAGCTCGCGCGCTCCCGGGCGCTGCTCGCCATGGAGGAGATCCGCAACGCCAAACTGCCCGAACAACTGCCGGTCGTCGCCAGCGCCGGTGAGTACGACCGCGCCTTCAACGCCGCCGTCACGGAATACATGGCTTTTCTCAAGGATCACGAGATCCTGACCGTCAAGGCCTACATGGAACCCGCGCTGCGCGCGCGGATCGGCAGCTACAAGTCGGGCCCCCGCGAGTTTTTCGCCGAGGTGGACTACCGGGACCCCGAGGTCATGCGCACGCACGGGTATCACTGGTTCGACAAGGCACAGATGGTCCACGAACCGCATGCCAGCCCGATCCGGCGGGGCGCGCTTCTCTACAACATCTTCAACACCCGCACCGAGGGCAACGCGACCGGCTGGGAAGAGCTGATGATGCAGGCCGGGATGTTCGACGCGCGGCCCCGCACCCGCGAGCTCGTCTACATCCTCGTGGCCGAACGCGCCGCCCGGGCCCTCGGGGAGCTCTTCATGCAGGCAAACTTCCTGACCCTCGAACAGGCCGCCGCGTTCGCGTGCGCCAACACGCCGCGCAGCTGGCTCAGCATGGGCGGCAACCTCGTCCGCTCGGAGCAGCACCTCTACCTGCAGCAGCCCGGGTACGGGCCGAGCTACCTGATCGGCAAGATCGAGATCGAGAAACTCCTGTCGGAGCGACGGGACCAGCTCGGCAACGGCTTCCGCATGAAGCAGTTCATGGACGACTTCAACGCCGCCGGCCTGATCCCCGCCTCGCTCCTGCGCTGGGAGATGACCGGGCAGAAGTCCGACGAGCTGAAACGGATGCTCGAGACGCCCGCTCCCAACCACCTCCCCGGCACCTAAAGGGATCCCTCGGGCCTCCGCCCTCAGGACGACAGGGCTCCCATCCGGCTCGCTTCGCGGCACCGTGACAACAGTTCGCGGCGGGCGAAGTCTCCGACCGAAGGGAGGAGGAGGCGCGCGCCGCGGGAGCGAGAGCGAGCGGAGCGAGCGGAAGCGACGGCTTCAGTCCCTGCGGCCACCCATGAAGCGCAGCAGGAACAGGAACAGGTTGATGAAGTCGAGGTAGAGGGCGAGCGCGCCGACCACCGAGTAGGCGCCGTAACGCTCTTCGGGCACGGTCACCGCCATCGCCTTCAGCCGCTGTGCGTCCCACGCCGTCAGGCCCGTGAAGACGATCACGCCGACGATCGAGATGACGAACTGCAGCGCCTGGGACTTCCAGAACATCCCGACGATCGAGGCAATCACCACGCCGATCAGTCCCATGAAGACGAACTGGCCGACGCCGGCCAGGCTGCGCTTGGTCACAGTCCCATAGACGGCGAGGGCGCCGAACATCCCGGCCGTCACGATGAAGGTGGTCGCAATCGACGTGCCGGTGTAGGCCAGCAGGATGATGGAGAGCGTCGCGCCGTTCAACGCCGAGTAGGCCAGGAAGAGGCCGGCGGCCGTACCGGACGCGAGCTTATTGACGCGGGCCGAGAGGTAGAAGACGAGACCGAGCTCGGCGATCATGAGCCCGAAGAACAGGATCCGGTTGCGGAAGATCGCCTGCACGAGCGTCGGCGAGCCCGCCACGCCGAGGGCGACGGCCGCCGTCAGGCCGAGGCCGACGAACATCCATCCGTACACCTTGCGCAGGAACGCTGTCACCCGCTCCGCCGAGACGGCGACGCCGGGCGCAAGGGCGGACTGCGGGGTCATCTGAATCTGGTCCATGGTCTTGGTCCTCCGAAGCGCGAATTCTATCCCGACGCGGCGGTCAGTTGACCTTGTAGCGGAGGGCCTCCAGCAGGCCGAGGGCCACCGAATCCCCCGGGTTCAAGGCGAGGGCTCCCTCGAATTCGGCGATGGCCTCGGCGACCTCCCCGCGAGCGGTCCGCAGGCGCCCGAGGTTCAGGTACGGGAAGTGCCGCGGCTCGTAGCGCGTGGCCCGCTTGGCGCTTTCGAACCACGGGATCGCCTCGTCCCACCGGCCCTGCTCCATCAGGTAGCAGCCGATGTCGTTGTAGGGATTGCCGAACCGCGGGTCCGTCGCGATCGCTTTCTGACACTCGAGGATCGCGTCGTCGAAGCGACCGGCGAACGAGTAGGCCCAACCCCGGAAGGTGTACGCCTCGGCGGTCGGCCGGGTCTCGAGCGAGCGCGTGAACAGGGCGATGGCCTCGTCGAGCTCGCCGGCGAGCAGTCGGGCCGTGCCCTCCTGCCAGAGCTCGAGTGCGCGGTCGGGCCCTTCGTGCATCACCGCCGCCGATTATCCTCCTCGCGGGCTACAATCCCGAAGATCCCGACATGAGCGACGAACGCAAGTACCGTCACCGCGGCTACCAGGACTCCGGCTCCGAGCCCTCGGTCCGACGCCCGTCGGGCCCCCGCCCGCCCCGCGACGAGGGCCCGAGAGGGCGCGGCGTCGACCAGGACAAGGCCGTCGTCTTCCGCTGCAAACACTGCGGCGAGAGGATCCTCGACCTCGATTCGATCAGCGTCGGCGCCGTTTGCCGCAAGTGCGGCGAGGCCCTGCACGCGTGCAGCCAGTGCGCGTACTTCGATACCTCGGCCCGGTTCGAGTGCGTCCGGCCGATCCCCGTTCGATTCGCGTCGAAGAAGGCGGCCAACGACTGCACCTTCTACGCGCCGGCGAAGGCCTTCGACCTGACGGGCAGCCGCGGCGTCATCGCGACTCCCGACGATGCCCGCTCGGCCTTCGACGCGCTCTTCAACAAGAAGTGACCCTTTCGGCGCCGGACGAAGGCTTCCCCGCCTCCGCAACCGCCCGCCGCAGCACGGCCCGGAGCATGCGCTGCGTCAGCACGCCCGTGAACGTGTTCTGCTGGCTCGGGTGGTACGTCGCGAAGACGACGTCGTCGCCGATCCGGACGCGGGCGCCGTGGGCAAAGCGCGGCTTCGGTCTCGGCACGGCCGCGCCGGATGCCGCGAGAACGCGAAGGCACGCGTCGAATCCGAGTGCCCCGAGCGCCACGAGGACGCGAGGCCGCGCCATGGCCGAGACGTCCTCCTCGAGGTAGCCGAGGCAGTTGTCGAGCTCGATCGGCAACGGCTTGTTCTCCGGCGGCGCGCAGCGGCAGGCGGCCGAGAGAAGGGCCCCCGCGAGAACGAGGCCGTCGGTCCGGCTGACCGACGTCGGCTGGCTGGCAAGACCGACCGCGTGGAGCGCTTCGAAGAGGAAGTTGCCGGACTCGTCGCCCGTGAACATCCGGCCGGTCCGGTTGGCGCCGTGCGCCGCCGGCGCGAGCCCGACGACGAGGATCCGCGCTCCGCGTTGCCCGAACGCCGGGACGGGCCTGCCCCAGTAGCGCTGTCCGGCAAAACGGCGCGGAGGATGCCGCGCCGCCTCCTCGCGCCAGGCCACGAGGCGCGGGCACCGGCGGCAGGACGCGAGCGTCACTTCTTGGCGGGCAGACCCTTCGGGACGCCCATCGAGCGCCACTGCTTCTTCTTGGCCTCCCAGTCGTCGAGCGCGCGCTTGCGGTTGACCGCCGCGGCGGCGGCCCGCCGGTCGTCCTCGTCCTGGCGTGTGGCGTCCTCGTCCGGCGTCTGGGGCTTTTCGCTCGTCTCGGTCACGGCGCCATTCTAAACCGCCGGCCCTCCGCCCGCGCCCGCCCTACTGGACGATGACGGTCCCCTGCATCATGGTCCCGTGGACCGAGCAGAAGTAGGGATAGGTCCCGGCCGTCGGGAACGTGTGCTGGAACGTCAGGTTCTGCCCAACGCCGGAGTCCCACTGGCCGTCGGGGACGCAGCCGAGCGGGCACGTTCCCGAGGTGCTCGAGTGAACCCCGGAGAGCCAGTTCCACTGGATCGCCTGGCCGACGTGGATCGTGCTCGTCGACGTGCCGCTGACCGAATCGAAGAAGCCGTTGACGAGCTGTCCCTGCGGGTTCTTCCCGACCCCGACGTTTCTCGGCAGCCCCGGCGTCGGCGTCGGCCCGGATGGGGGCGTGGGCGTGGCGCTCGGGCCCGTCATCGTGTCCTCGCACCCGATCGCGACGGCGACCAGAATCAGGAAGAACGCGGCACGGGCCGCCCGCAGCGTGGGTGCCATCTCGCGCACTCTAACGTGTGCCAGCCGCCCTTATAATCCCCGCCCACCGTGACCGATCCTTCCACGCTCGAGCGCCTGCGGCGCGGCT
>DATMNJ010000036.1:0-7781 GCA_035569175.1 Thermoanaerobaculia bacterium
CGTCCACGGCGTTGGCGATCGCGACCTTCGCCCCTTCCGCGAGGGCCCGGCAGCCCTGCACGGCCTCGGCGACGACCTCCGCGATCGCACCCTCCGAGAACTCGAGGCTCGTCGGCTTTCCATAGTCCAGGAGATCCGCCATCAGGTGGGAGAGCCGCTCGAGCTCGCCGCGCAGCACGGCCACGTACTGCTGGTACTCGGCGCGCTGGCCGAACCGCGCCTCGAAGGCATCGAGCGTCGCCGAGATGCCGAAGAGCGGGTTGCGGACCTCGTGCGCGACGCCGGCCACGAGCGACCCCATCGCCGACATGGTGCGCGTGTGGTGCAGCTTCTCCTGGAGCCGGACCACGCCGGTGATCTCCCGGGCCACGAGGATGATCCGCTCGGACTCCCGGCTGGCGGCCTTGAGGAGGCTCGCCGCGACGTCCCACGTCCGGCCCGTCGCGAGGTCGCGCGCCTGCCCCGCGGGGGCTGAGCGCCCGGCGCGGATCGCGTCGGCGAGCTCGGCGGATTTCTGCCACGGCTCGCCGGGCGCGAGGGCCTCGATCGCGAGGCCGATCGTCTCGCGGTAGGTCTTGCCCGAGAGCACCTTGGCCGCGCGGTTGAGCCGCCGGATCCGCGCGTTGCCGTCCAGGACCAGCACCGGCGACTCGATCGCGTCGAAGGTGCGCTGCCACTCCTTGGCCGCGTCCTGGATGGCGAACTGGAGCCGCGCCTGGTTCTCGTCGGCCGTCTTGCGCTCCGTGACGTCGCGCAGCTGCACCAGCAGGCCGGCGACACTCGGGTGGTGCGACAGGTCGCTGCCGACCGCCTCCATGTGGCGCCAGGACCCGTCGCGGTGCCGGAAGCGAAATTCCGCGGACGCCGAGCCGGACCCGTGGACCATCGCCGCGAACATGCGTCGGACGGCCTTGCCGTCCTCAGCGTGAATCGCGTCGAATATGGGCTCGGCCACGAGCTCCTGCGGCCGGTAGCCGAGCAGGCGCTCGAGCGACGGGCTGCCGAAGCGGACCGTGCCGTCGGCGTCCACGATCATGATGACGTCCGCGGCGTTGTCGATCAGGGAGCGGAAGTACTCCTCGCTCTCCCGCAGGGCGTCCACCGCCCGCCTCCGCTCGGTGACGTCGATGAGCGTTCCCTCGACCAGGATCTCCGGGGGCGAGCCCTCCTCGATCAGGCTCGCGCTCTCGAGAACCCAGACGGCGCCGCCGTCCCGGCGGCGCAGGCGGGCCTCCGCGTTGGTCAGCGCCCCCGCCGCGGAGAGTCGGGACAGGAACGCATCGCGCTCCGACGGGTCCGGGTAAACGTCCCGCAGATCGTGACCGCGGGCCTCCTCGCGGGACGCGAAGCCCAGCATGCGCGCGAACGACGCATTGCAGTCGATCAGGCGGCCGTCGCGGGTCGCGCGGTAGACGCCGGCGAGGCTGCGCTCGAAGTGGTGGCGGTACCGCGCCTCCGAGGTCCGCCGCGCCTCTTCGATCTCCCGCTGCCCCGTGACGTCCGACGCGATCCCGGTCGTGCCGAGGAGGTTGCCGCGCGCGTCGCGGACGGCGGCGGTCTTGAACGAGAGGGTGACGAGCGTCCCGTCCTTGCGGCGGTGGCGCGTCTCGTGCTGCACGTAACGCTCGCCTTCGAGGATGCGCTCGAGCGCCCGGAGATCGCGCGCGGCCTCGCCCGGCGCCATCCAGTCGGTCATCGGGCGCCCGATCATCTCCTCGGGCGCGCAGCCGTAAATGCGGCGGGCCGCGGCGTTGACGAACGTCCAGCGGCCGAACGCGTCCGCCGACCAGATGAGCTCGTTGGAGTTCTCGACCAGATCGCGGTAGCGCTCGTCGCTCGACCCGATCGCGGTCTCGGCTTCGCTGTGTCTGATGAGGGCAATATAAGCCGCCGTCCCGGCTCCAACAAGCCCTCGCGGACCGCGCCAGCTACCCGGCGGCCAGAAAGGCGGCCGGCGCCAGGGCGGCGGCTGCCGCGAGGACCACCCAGCGCCGCTCCCCCGTCAGCCGCGACAGCGCGAGGCCGACCCCCGCGCAGAGAAACACCGCGAGGTCGATCGAGTGCCGCGTCCCGCCGTACGGGTAGACGGCGAGAAGGCCGCCGGCCGCGCCGAGCGCGAGCGGCAGGCCGAGCAGGACGGCCGAGGGCTGGCGCCGCCGGGCGAGCCAGGCGATCGCGAAGAGAAAGAGGCCGAGGGCCACGATCCCGGCCACCGTCGAGGAGAACACGTAGTGAAAGAGCGACAGCGTCTGCGTCCACAGAAATGCCGCGGCCCCGGTTTCGCCGCGGTGGAAGTACGCGTCGCGCAGCCACGTCGAGCGCGCCTCGGCCTCGAGCGCGCCGCCGCGCAGCCGCACGACGTGGCTGCGGGCGAGCAGCAGCGCGACCGCGGCGAGCAAGGCCGACGCCGACGCCCAGGCGGCCGTCAGGCGCGGGGTCCGCGGCCGCGCGGCGAGGCGGAGGGCCGAGTAGGCGATCGCCGCGGCCGCGAACCGGAACGCGGCGTAGTGGCTGAGCAGGGCCAGCGCGCCCAGGGCTCCGAAGGCCGCGATCCAACCGGCGGACCGCTCGGAAAGGCCGCGTTCGAGCGCCGCCAGCGCCGCCGCGATCATGCAGAGCAGGAGGGCATAGCCGCGCAGCTCGGACGTGACGATCACGACCGCCGGAAGGAGCGCGACGAAGGCGAGCGTCAACAGCCCGGCATTCTCGCCGAGGAGCCGCCGCGCCCAGGCCCAGACCGCCCAGAGAAACAGAGACGCGAACAGGACCGGCAGCAGGCGCAGCGCCCAGTCGGAATCGGCCGCGCCCTTCCAGACGTGCAGGAGCAGGACGAAGAGGGGCGGGTGTGCGTTGTCGAGTGACGCGCGGTAGACGTCGAGGGCGCTGCCGGCGCCCGCGATCTGGAGGTGGAGGGCTTCGTCGGGCGTCAGGAACGGTGCCCTGGCCGCGCGCAACCGGGCCGCGATGCCGAGGCCGATCAGGAGCGCCGCCGCGGCGTCGGCATGTCCCGCAAGCCAGCGCTCGAACCGGGGTCCGCCGCCTTCCGTCACGACGCCGGCGTGAACGCGAGCGGCCGCGCCGCCGGAATGAGTCCGTCTTCGGCGGCGAGCCGGTAGAAGAGGCGCAGCCCTTCGAGGTCGCCCGCATCGAGCTCGAAGTGCAGGGCGTGGCGCAGGTAGTCCTCGACGACGGCCTCGGAGAGTCCGGAGGCGGACGCCTCCTCCCGGACCATCCCGGCGAAATTCGCGAGGCCGGCCTCGTACGACCGGCGCAGCAGGGCGGCCAGCTCGGCCGTGGCCACGGGCTCCCGCGCCGCCCAGAACGCGAAGACGAAGGGTTGTCCGGAGAAGGCCCGCCACTCGGCGGCCAGATCGAGGACGACGTGTCCGTTCCACCGCGTCTTCATCGCTGGGTCGCCGATGATCAGCCGGGCGTCCGAGGGCCCATCGCGGTACTCGGGCTCGAGCCCGTACACGCGCTTGAGCAGGATCCGCGTCAGGACCGCCGAGGTGCGCGAGGCGGGGTCGAGGGACACGGAGCGAATCTTCTCGCGCGAGACGTCCGAAACGAGAAGGACGGAACGGACCTCCGACGCGGCGGCGATGCCGAGCGCCGGGACGACCCGGAGGCCGGGAATCCGCTGATATTCAATCGAGGGGATCAGTCCGACGTCGGCCTCGCCGGACGCGAGTTTCGCCGCGCAGGCCGACGGGACGTCGCGCGAGACCGCGATGCCGGGCGGAGGCTGATGCAGGAGCCCCCAGGTGAGGGGGCGGGCGTTCAGGAAGTCGACGACCGAGATGCGAAGGCTGGGCATCGTCAGCGGCGGGAGCCGGCCCTCAGGGTGACCGCTCTGCCGTCGCGAAGCGACGGCAACGCCGTCACCCCTGGCTCATGAGATTCAGGAACTCCCCGTTGGTCTTGGTCTTCTCGAGCTTCTCGGTCAACAGCTCCATGGCCTCGACGGTCGAGAGGGGGTTCAGGACCTTGCGCAGGACCCAGACGCGGTTCAATTCCTGCTTGTCCATCAGCAGCTCTTCCTTGCGCGTCCCCGACTTGTTGATGTCGATCGCCGGGAAGACGCGCTTGTCCACGAGCTTGCGGTCGAGGTGGACCTCCATGTTGCCCGTGCCCTTGAACTCCTCGAAGATCACGTCGTCCATGCGCGAGCCCGTGTCGATGAGCGCGGTCGCCATGATCGTCAGGGAACCGCCCTCCTCGACGTTGCGCGCGGCGCCGAAGAAGCGCTTGGGCCGCTGGAGGGCGTTCGAGTCGACGCCCCCCGAGAGAACCTTGCCCGACGGCGGCACGATCGCGTTGTAGGCGCGGGCCAGGCGCGTGATCGAGTCGAGCAGGATCACGACGTCGCGCTTGTGCTCGACGAGGCGCTTGGCCTTCTCGATCACCATCTCGGCCACCTGCACGTGCCGGGCCGCCGGCTCGTCGAAGGTCGAGGAGATGACCTCGCCCTTGACCGAGCGCTGCATGTCGGTGACCTCCTCGGGCCGCTCGTCGATCAGCAGGACGATGAGCGTAACCTCGGGGTGGTTGGTGGAGATCGAGTTGGCGAGCGACTGGAGGACCATCGTCTTGCCCGTACGCGGCGCCGCGACGATCAGTCCGCGCTGCCCCTTGCCCACGGGCGCGACCAGATCGAGCACGCGCGAGGTCATGTTCGGAGTTTCCAGGCGGATGCGGTCCTGGGGGTAGAGCGGCGTCAGGTTGTCGAAGAAGATCTTCTCGCGCGCCACGTCCGGGTGCTCGAAGTTGACCGCCTCGACCTTGATCAGGGCGAAGTAGCGCTCCCCCTCCTTGGGCGGGCGGATCTGGCCGGAGACGGTGTCCCCGGTGCGCAGGTCGAACTTGCGGATCTGCGAGGGCGACACGTAGATGTCGTCGGGGCCCGGCAGGTAGTTGTACTCGGGGGCGCGCAGGAAGCCGAACCCGTCGGGCAGGCACTCGAGGACGCCCTCGGAAAAGATGAGCCCCTTCTTCTCGGTCTGCGCCTGGAGGATCTTGAAGATCAGGTCCTGCTTGCGCATGCCGGTCGCGTTCTCGACTTCGAGATCGCGGGCGATCTTCAGGAGCTGGGGAATCTTGATGTCGTGGAGCGCCCGGATGTCGAGCGTGTCGCCGTGCTCGATGGCCGCCTCGTCGGCAGCCTCCTCGCCGGTCGTGTCCGGGAGTCCCTCGGGCGGGGGCTCGAGGGTCTCGACGTCCGAGTCGCTCGGTCCTTTTCGTCTGGCCATGTCTCCTGTCCTCTTACTGTGAGATGCGTTTCGGCGGAAAGCGCCGGGTGTGCGTTCGGGGGTGGGACGAAGGCCCGCTGCGGGCCGGGAGGCTCGCTCCGGACTGCCCCATTATTTCAAATTCCCAAACCGGGGCGGGAATTCCTCAATTCGCGACGATGTCCCCCTGGGCGGGCTTGGCTTCGGGCTCGACGGCGGCCGGGGCCGGGCGGGGGCTCTCCATGGCGATCTTGATGACCTCGTCCATCGTGTTGACCAGGTGGAACTCCATCTCGCCGCGGATCTCTTCCGGCAGGTCGTCCAGGTCCTTGTCGTTCTCGAAGGACAGGATGATCGTGCGAATGCCGGCTCGGTACGCGGCCAGGATCTTGTCCTTGATCCCGCCGACGGGCAGGACCTTGCCTCGGAGCGTGATTTCGCCCGTCATCGCGACGTCCTTCAGGACGGGGATCTTCGTGACCGCCGAGAACAGCGACACCGCCATCGTGATGCCGGCCGACGGGCCATCCTTGGGGATCGCCCCCTCCGGCACGTGGATGTGGATGTCGAACTTCTCGTGGAAGTTCGGGTCCGCGTCGTACATCTCGGCCCGACTGCGGACGTAGGAGACGGCCGCCCGCGCCGACTCCTGCATGACGTCGCCGAGCGAGCCGGTGATCGTGAGGTTGCCCTTGCCCTTGAGCAGGCTCGTCTCGGTCATCAGGATCTCACCGCCCGCCTCGGTCCACGCCAGGCCCGTGGCGATGCCGACCTCGGAGACCTCGCTCTTCAACCGCTTGCGGAACCGCGGCTTCCCGAGGAACTCCTTGAGGGTTTCCGGCGTGATGCGGATGGGGGTCTCGGCTTTCTTCTGGACGATCCGGCGCGCAACCTTGCGGCAGACGCCGCCGATCTCGCGCTCGAGGTTGCGGACGCCCGCTTCGCGGGTGTAGTGCTCGATGATCGCGAGGACGGCGTCGTCCCCGATCTCGATCTGGTCTGCCTTCAGGCCGTTGGCCTCGCGCTGCTTGGCCACGAGAAACTGGCGCGCGATGGCGACCTTCTCGTTGGGCGTGTAGCCCGAGAGCGGGATCAACTCCATCCGGTCGCGCAGGGGCGCCGGGATGGGGTCGGCGATGTTCGCCGTGGCGATGAACATGACCTTCGACAGGTCGTACTCGACGTCGAGGTAGTGGTCCACGAAGGAGTGGTTCTGCTCCGGGTCGAGGACCTCGAGCAGTGCCGAGGCGGGGTCGCCCCGGAAATCGGAGGACATCTTGTCCACTTCGTCGAGGAGGAACACGGGATTGACCGCGCCCGCCTTCTTCATCATCTGGATGACCTGGCCCGGGAAGGCGCCGATGTAGGTGCGCCGGTGGCCCCGGATCTCGGCCTCGTCGCGCACGCCGCCGAGCGACAGGCGGACGAACGGCCGGTTGAGCGACCGGGCGATGGACTTGGCGAGCGAGGTCTTGCCGACGCCCGGCGGCCCGACGAAGCAGATGATCGAGCCCTTCGTCTTCTGGACGAGCTGGCGCACGGCCAGGAACTCCAGGATCCGCTCCTTGACCTTCTCGAGGCCGAAGTGGTCGTCGTTCAGGATCTGCTCGGCGCGGGTGAGGTCCTTGGACTCGCGGGACGCTTTCTTCCACGGCACACCCACGAGCCACTCGATGTAGTTGCGGGACACCGTCGCTTCGGCCGACACCGGCGGCATCGCTTCGAGCCGCCGAAGCTCCTGGTCGGCCTTCTCGCGGACGTCCTTCGGCATGCCCGAAGTCTCGATTTTCTTTCGCAGGTCCTCGACCTCGTCGGTGCGGTCGTCCTTCCGGCCGAGCTCCTGGTGGATGGCCTTGATCTTCTCGTTGAGGTAGTACTCCTTCTGGGCCTTCTCCATCTGCTTCTTGACCTTGTTGTTGATCCGGCGGTCGATGTTGACCTTGTCGATCTCGACCTCCAGCAGGTCCTGGAGCTTCTGGAGACGCTCGTAGGGAGACTCGGCCTCGAGGAGCGTCTGCTTCTCGGCCGTGGCGACGGAGAGGTGCGCGGAGAGGGTGTCGGCGAAGCGCTCGGGGTCGTCGATCTTGAGCGACGCGGCCAGACCCTCGAAGGCGAGGTGGTGCGACAGCTTCGCGTACTGCTCGAAGAGCGAGAGGACCTTGGCCATGTAGTCGCGCAGACTCTCGACGTCGGAGGGCCGGATCGGGAGGACCTCGACCGCGACGGAAAGGTGCTCGGCGCGCCGTTCGAAGGCCATGATCCGCCCGCGTCGCACCCCCTCGACCATCACCTTGATGTGGCCGTTGGGGAGCTTCAGCGACTGGGCCACCGTCGCCACGACTCCCACGGAATAGATGTCCTTCGGCGAAGGCTCGTCCAGCTGCGGGTTCTTCTGCGCGGCCAGGAAGAGACGCTTGGAGGGCAACGCGAGAGCGGCCTCGAGAGCGCGGATGGAGGACTCGCGGCCCACCACGAAGGGAGCCATCTGGTGGGGAAACACCACCATGTCCCTGAGTGGGACCAGCGGAAGCCATTCCGCCTTGCTACGGGTTT
>DATMNJ010000037.1:0-19796 GCA_035569175.1 Thermoanaerobaculia bacterium
GGCGTCGCCTGCCCACGCCTGGATGGCCGGGCTGTCATCGATCGTGGCCCCCGTCGAGGAGCCGTCCGCGGAGCTGTACTCGTATTCCTTGTTGTCGCCGCCCGCAACGCCGAGGTTCGAGAGCCAGAAGTCGCTTCCGCTCGTCCCGACGCCCCACCCGTAGGTGATGCCGGAGGGATAGGAGGCGATGACGTCTCCGGCCGCCTGGGTCCGAAGGGGTTGCGGCGCATGCCCGAAGGTGGGGATTCCCCTCGTGCTCGTAGCGCCTTCCTGCGGCTTGCCGTTGCTGCTGGTGGCCAACCGGTCGATGGCCGCCTGGCGCAGAGCCTGCGGAGCGAAGCCGTGCGTCGTCGAGTTCGCGGCCGGAGCGTTGATCTCGATCAGCTGGAAGTTGGCCTGGCCGTTGCCGGCGTTGGTCAAGTTGAGCGTCTGGTTGGTCGAAGTGCCCGGGTCGACCCGCGCCGAAAGCGGCGAGGGGCTGGCGGTCAGCTGGCCGGCTCCCAGACTGAAGTCGAGGCGCTGGGCGGTGTTGGGAACCACCAGCGCGTTCTTTTGCTGCGAGGTATAGCTGCTCTTCGACGCCTGGAACGACTGCATGCCGCTGTCGGCGAAGAGGATGTAGAGACCGTCGTCCTGGTTGGGATCGTTCGGTGTGGCGAAGGACAGCGTCGAGCCCCCACCGATTTCCTCGACCATGGCGCCGTTGATGCCGGCTCCGGTGTTGCCGTCGCGGACGTTGCCGACCACGAGGCCGCCGGGGCTCACGTTGCAGGAGGCCGATGCCACGACGATGTTGTCGACCTGCCACCACCACGCGAAGAAGGCGTTGTAGTGGAATCGGACCAAAACCGCCGGCTGGTTTGCGGCTCCGCTCAGGACGGCGACCTCGTCGGCCGGGCCGGTGACGGTCGTGGTCATGTGCAAAGCGTTGGTCCAGGTGTCCCCGCCGTCGAGGCTGTAGTCGACGTCGGCGGAGTCGCCGAGCGCGACGTATTCCGTCTTGAAATGGACGACCGGATTTGCAACGCCGGTGAAGTCCATCGACGGCGTAATGAGGCTCGTGTCGTCTTGAACGATCCCGTCGCAGTTGCTGTTGCCCAGAGCATAGGCGCCAGTGCCGCCCGTGTCGTTGCCCGGGAACTGACCGCAGGGGTCGCCGGCCGACGTGATCGTCCACGCCCCTCCGGGACCATTGTTGACGATCTGCCAGCCCGGCGGGAGCGAGCCGGAATCGAAGGCCTCGCTCAGGATGGTTTCCGATCCCGCCGAGTAGCCCGGAGCGCTGCAGAGCAGGGAGTTGACGGTCAGGGTCCAGTTGGCGACCACCGGTGCGTTCGGAATCAGCGGCAGCGGACCGCCGCCGGCGTTGTAGCCCGGCGCCGTCACCAGGAAGTTCCAGCTGATCCCTTCGACGAGCGTGAGGCTGTAATAGCCCGTCACCGGATCCGTGTAGAGCGTGTACGTGGGCGCACCGCCCGCGCTGACGACGACCTTGGCATAGAGGGGCCAACCGCCGCCGGAGCCGTCCTTGACGGTGCCGTTGACGACGGTCGAGGGCGCTGCGGTCAGCGTGAAGTTCTGGACCGTGTCTCCGCCGTCCGTGACGACCACGCCCGGCGCCGAGGACGGGAAGTAGCCGAACAGGGAAGCGGTCATGTCATACGCGCCGACCGGGAGCGTGAAGCTGTAGTGGCCGGCGGCGTCCGTGTTGGTCGACGCCGCACCGGCAACGACCTTCGCCCCGGCGAGGGGATTCGTGCCATCCGTGACCGTGCCCTCCAGCGTGCCCGACGGGCCGAGGGTGCAGTTGGCGAACTTGAAGGAGCCGATGCGGGTCGCCCAATCCCCCGCTCCGTACATGGTGGTGTACCAGAACGTGCACTGGTCCACCGGATCGACGACGACCGTCGAGTAATCGCCCCAGCGGAAGCCAGCAAAGGGGTTTGTGCTGTCGATGTACGTGTCCTCGCCGGCCGTCATCGTGCCGAGAGGATCGCCGGAGAGCCGGCCCGTGTAGTGGACCGACGGGTCCGACACGATGCCGCTTCCGTCGCTCGTGGCGGAGAAGCCCATCGAGATGTTGCCCGAGGTGTCCTGGGCGATCGAGCCCATCCAGCGCCAGGTGCTGTCATCCGGTCCGTACGTTCCGGACTGGAACACGCTCGGCGTGCCTGCGGCCACGCCGCGCAACTCGTACCAGCGCTCGCCGGAGACCGGCGTGCTCGGGCCGACGTTGACGTCGTGGAGGAAGACGAGCGCGTCGTGATCCGCGAAAACGCGGTAGTCGGCGCGGTACATCGGACGATCGTTGAGAACTTCGAGGCCGCCGCCGCCGACTTGCGGCGCCACGTCCCCGTTGATCGAGGCCCAGTCGAAAGGATCGACCGGGAGGTCCGGCAGCTGTATGAGGAACGAGTTGGCCGGCGTCGTAAAGTCGGTGAAGGTCTGGAAAACGTGAACAACCGGCCCCGCGGAACCGTCGAGGTCCGGGGCGCCCTGACTGACGTACGTCTGCATGGATCCGCTCGGCGGAAGCGACGTCCCGCGCAAGTCCGCGGGCAGCATCACCCCGAGGTTCGAGTTGATCTGGCCGACGTCGAAGATCTGCATCACGCCCGGGCTGCCGGACAACTGGGACTCCCGGTCGAAGGCCATGATCTTCGTCGAGGTGAAGGTCTGCGCGTTGGCGAAATTGTTGACCGAAACGTAGTAGCCGTCGTTGGTCACCGATCCACCGGCTCCCGAGCCCGCGACCGGCCACATGCCGAGCTTCGGATAGTCGTTCAGGTCGGTCGCGCTATAGAGGAAGTCGTACTGGTAGTAGGTTCCCAGGGCGTCGCTCGTGGTCGAAACCGCGATGCACTGGTGGAAGCCATCGGCGCCACCGGGATAGGCCAGCTGGCTGACCCACCACTGGCCGGCGAACTGGTCCCAGCGAACGAGAATGTCGCCGCCGTTGTTGGTCGCACAAACGCCGCCGAGACCGGACCAGAAGGAGGTCCCCTCGAAGGGGCCGCCGAGCTGGTTGCCGCTCTTGTCGTACACCGACCAGGAGAGGTTCACCCACTGCAGCACCTGGTCGGAGCTGACGTCCATCGTCGTGTCGGCCGGTTGCACGCCGTCCACGTCGCTGACGCCGTCGAAGCTCAGCAGCGGCGCCGGGATCGCCGCCTTCCCCATCGCCTTCTGCACCAGCGGGTCGTGACCGGCCGGCGCATTCGGCGTGCCGCGCTTGGGCAGCATCGGATTCGGGATGGGCCGAAGATTCCGACTGCCATTCGAATCGACCGGCTTGACAGTCTTCATGGTGCGCATCGGCGGCGACACGCCGACTCGCGAAGCTGTCACGGTCGTCGGCTTGACGACCTTGGCTCCAGGCGTCGGCTGTTGCGCGGCGATCAGCGCGCCCGACGAAACCAAGAGCAGCACCACCGCAACCGAGACGATAGATGCAAAGAGACGGTTCGCCGAGCTCCGGTACATGCAGTCCTCCGTTTTTTGGTAAAACGAAACAATCCGGGAATTTCGAAGGGAACTATTTACCCGGCGAGATTGGGTGTCAACAAAAGTTTTTTTGTTTTATGTGGATGCACAGAAACGTGTGCAACCGGAGCTGACCCGCCGGACAGGAATGCTGGCCCGGAGGACCGGACCTGCCCACCCGCCCAGACCGGAGGGGGTGCCGGCCTCCCAAGCCGGCACCCGTGATCTCCGGAAACCTGAAGCGGTTCAGTTTTCTGAGGCGTTCCGAGGGCTCAAGGCAGCGGCAGGTTGAAGGTCTTGGTCAGAAAGACCGCCATCTGCCCCCGTGTGACCGGCGCGGCCGGACAGTAGTTATTGCCGCCACATCCGGCGGTAATGCTTTCGGCCGCAAGCTGTTGGATCCAATCGGCGAAGAGGCTCGGACACACGACGTCGTCGAACGTCTGGGAGCAGGCCGGAGGCACATAGGAGGACCCGTGCTCGGTCTTGAGAAGAAAGGCCGACATCTGGGCCCGCGTCACGCTGGCGTCCGGGCAGTAGTTGCCGTTGCCGCAGCCTCCGGTGATCCCCCGCCTCGCCAGGTCCTCGATCCAGGGGTCGAACGCCCCGCCCGAGCAGGGCACGTCGAGGAAGACCGTCCCCGTGCAGGGGGGAGGCGTATAGGAGGAGGTCTGGCTGGCCTTCAGGAGGAAAACCGCCATCTGGGCGCGCGTCGCCGATGCGTCCGGACAGAAGAGTTGGACACCGCATCCGGCGGTCACACCAGCGTTGTAGACCGCCTGGATGTAGAGGTACGCGAAGTACGTGGTCGGAACGTCCAGGAATGTCAGGTTGATGTCGAAGGTCAGGGTCCCGGACGTCCCCCCTCCCGGCGTTGGTGTGAAGACGGTGACCGCGGCCGTCCCCGCCCCGGCGATGTCGCCGAGCGGGATTGCAGCCGTGAGCCTTGAGCCCGAAACGAAAGTCGTGGGACGGTCGGAGCCGTTCCACCGCACGACCGAGCCATAGACGAAGCCGGAACCGTTGACCGTGAGGGTGAACTGCGGGCCTCCGGCAATGACCGCCGCCGGTGAGAGGCTCGACGCCGAGGGGGCCGGGTAGGGAGATGGATCGATCCGATAGACCTTTCCGCCCAGGTCGCAGACGTAGAGCTCTCCCGGCTCGTCCTCGCCGAAACTGGACGTGGAGATGCTCGCGGACTCCAGAAGCGCCGCCGTCCAGCTTCCATCGCCCGCCTCCGTCCCGGCGTAGATGTCGCCGAGGCAGTTGTCCGAATAGGTGTAGGTGCTGACGAGGCCCGGGATCGCGGTGCCGCGGTAACGGTAGCCGCCGATGATGGCGCACCAGCCGGCGGTGTGCGGCTCTTCGAGAACGGGAAGCGTCAGCGTCCCGTCGTTGCAGTTGGTCGCGGGGTTATAACAGTGGAACCCCTCCATCTTTCGCCATCCGTAGTTTTCGCCGCCCGTGCTCGACGCGAGCTGGAAATCGATCTCCTCGTAGAGATCCTGCCCCACGTCGCCGATCAGGAAATCCGACGTGGTCCGGTCGAAGGAGTACCGCCACGGGTTGCGCACGCCGTAGGCCCAGATCTCGTTGCAAGCGCTATCGCTGCCCGCAAACGGGTTGGAGGGCGGAATCGCATAAGGCATTGGATTCGCCTGCCCGCACGGCACCGCGCCCGTTCCGTCGACGTCGATGCGAAGGATTTTTCCGAGCATCACCTGCAGGTTCTGCGCGTTGTTGGGGGGATCGCCTCCCGACCCGCCGTCCCCGGTGCCGGCGTAGAGATAGCCGTCCGCCGGCGAAAAGAAGAGCTGACCGCCGTAGTGATTCGTGTTGACCGGATGGGGAATGACGAGAAGGATCAGGGCCGAGCTCGGATCGGCGACGTCGGGATTGCCCGAGGAGACGCTGTACCGCGCAATCGTGATGTCGCCGGGGCTGACGAGGTTGTTGACGTAGTAGACGTAGAAGTAGCCGTTCGACGCATAATCGGGGTGGAACGCGACGGAGAGCAGGCCCTCCTCGCCGCAGCATGTAATCAGGGAGGACACGTCGAGAAAGGGCGTCGCCAGGAGCGCTCCGTTCTCGTAGATCCGGATCGTGCCCGTCTGCTCCACGACGAAGAGGCGTCCGGTTCCGTCATGGGCATTGGTGACGTTCACGGGCGAAGACAGGACGCCGGGGAGTGCCGTCAGCATGACCGAGGGCAAGCCCCCGAGAGGGGCCACTTCGCTCTTCCACTCGGGCCCCGAGGGCGAGCCGCCGACGGCCAAGGTTCCGTTCGAGGGCCCTCCGGACGCTCCGGAGCTGTCGCCGACCGCGCCGCCGGTGCCTTCGTCGAAATGATAGAGGGCCGCGGTCTGCGCGTCCGGCACGAACGGCGCGTGCGGACGCGTGAACCCGCCGCGGTAACGCAGCGACGAAGACAGGCGCAGCTCGTCGAGTGATCCGTCGTACGCTGCCCCGGCGTCGAACTTCTCGGCGCCCACGACGAGAAACGGGTCGTTCGGAGCAACTGCGGTCGCGTCGTCGGGGTAGGACACGTCGCCGTCGGGCCCATCCACTTGCGCTTCGAGGACGCCGTCCACGAAGATCCACATCCAGCCGTCCGAGCGCCGCCGCTCGACGGCGACGTGGTGCCAGCGGGAGTCGAGGACGTTGCTCGCGCCGCACAGGGTTCGGTCGCCGGTGCCGTCGCCGCTGACGCCGAAGACGATCTTGCCGCCCGCGATGGCGACGCCGAAGGTCCGGTCGGCGCCCGTGCGATCGCGATCGAGGACGACGTTGCCGTTCTTCCAGTTCTTGTTGGCGCCGCAGGCGATCGCGGCCGTCGTATTGTCGGCGGCGGCGGCCTTCATCCAGAACTCGAGCGTGAAGTCGGCGGCGCCGACGTCGGCGGGAGGTCCGGGATTCGCGTTCGCCGGATCGTCCACTGCGATCTTGACGCGATCGATGTCGCCGGAGGCGTTGCCATGGAAGCGCAGGGACGTCGCGAACGCAGCAGGGGCGAAAGCGAGCGACGCCGCGATGGCGAGAAACACGACAGGCAAGCGCAGTGCGAGCGGGCGAGGGACGATGGTTGTCATGATTCCCCGGATTCTAGAGCACGGTGGGGCGGTTCCGGATCTTCGTCGTACATTAATGTCACGGGATGGTGAACCGCATCACAACGTCGCATGGAGCGATCCGCGTCCGGGCGAGCGGCGCGCCTGTCCGCGGGGACAGGACGGCGGCGCGGCGATGAGCGACCTTCTGCTCTTCGGAAACGTCAGCGCGCCGCCGTACTGCAACAACCTCTTTCCTCCGGTTCGGGCGTTCCAGAAGGCCTTCCGAACACGGGTCGTCGAGCCCTTCCACTTCGAGGGGTTCGTGGCGACGGGCGGCGCGAAGCCCGCGCTCATTCCGGACGCGGCGGTCATCGAGCATACGGACCCGCCGCCGGACGTCGTCGTGTGCCTCGGCGGAGCGCTCCACTTCTCGGAGCGCGCGCTGCGCATCTTCCCGAAGGAGACTCCGCTCGCGGCCTTCGCGCTGTCGGACCCTTACGGCCTCTCGGCCTCGGTCGCGATCGCGCCGCAGTTCGACCTGTTCTACACGCAGGACGCCCAGACGCTGCCCGACTACGCCCTGCGCCACATTCCCGCCAAGCGGTGTGACCCCGCGACGGATCCGGAGCTCTATGCCCCGGAGCGCGGCGCGGCACCCGAGTGCGACATCCTCTATTACGGCAAGTGGACGCCGTACCGCGACGGGATCGTCGCGGCCCTGGCCGCGCACTTCCGCGTGCGGGTCCACGCGTACGAAGGGGAAACCCGGTGGAGCGTCCCGGTCCTGCCGCCGCTCGACACTCCCGACGCGCTGCGAACGGGCTTGAACCGCTGCCGCCTCGCGCTCGAGACCGCGCTGCTCGACGACGCTCAGGGGGCCTATCGCGGCAAGTTCCGCCTCACGCCCCGCGTCTTCTTCGCGGCCTCGTGCGGCGTCCCCTCCCTCGTCGAGTCGTTCCGGGGAGTCGGCCAGTTCTTCGAGCCCGGCGTCGAGATCGCGACCTTCGCGCCGTCGGAGGGAATCGTCGAGAAGGCCGCGGCGCTCTTGTCCGACGAGCCGGCGCGCCTGGCCATGGGCCGCCGCGCCCGCCAGCGCGCGCTGCGCGAGCACACGTGGGACAAGCGGGTCGAGGCCTTCGTCCTCGACGTGCACGCGTGGGAGCGCGCTCCCGGGCCCCGCGCGGGGCGCTAGCGGATTCCGCGAGAGGGGTCGCTCGCGACGGAGGCGTCCCGCGTCGCGAGGAAGGCCGCGATCGTCCACGTCGGCGCAAGATCCAGTCCCGGCACGAGCTCCGCCAGGAACGCGGGCAGGAAGGCCCAGTGCCATCCCACCAGGGTCACCATTGCGATGCCGACGGCGACGTCGAGCACGTCGTCCAGGCCCGACGTCGCGCCGCCGACGAAGAGGGGCAGGAGGCCGAGCTGGACGGCGTCGGCGAGGATGGCGATGGCCCGCGCGGCCAGAACCCTGCCCCGAGTGAGCTTCAAGACGGTTGCCTCCGCGCGCGCCGCGGCCCTCGCGCTACTGGACCGGCGTCGTCAGAGGCTTGCCCTTCTCCGCGACGAAGACCACCGAGAGCTTCGTCGGAACGGTGCCCGTGTTGGTCCCCTGGTGAACCTGGCCAGGAGCGATGTAGAAGTAGTCGCCGGCTTTGAGCGTCGCGTTCGGCTTGCCCTCGACCTCGAGCAGGATCGTGCCCTCCTGAACGAAGGCGAACACCTCGGCATTGTGAGTGTGCCGGCCTTCCGCAACACCCGGCGGCAGTTCGACCAGGACCATGACCGCCTCCCTGCCGGGGACCGTCATGTCCTGCTTGAGAAGGACCGTCCGCTTGACCGCGGGAGCCGTTTGCTGGGCCGCGAGCGCACCGAGACCCGCCACGAGCGCGACCGCGAACAGGAGAACCACCGACCGACGCGCCTTCTTCATGTTCCTTCCTCCTTTACGAGCGGGAATCATGGCAGAACCCGGGACTCGATCGCGACAGCCCGGCGCCTCGAGGGATCCCTCCGGCCTGAGGCTCTCGGGATGACATCGGGTTATTTCAGTCCCTCGACGACGTACAGATCCGAGAGCTGCTGATAAGAGGTGTACACCAACGTTTTCCCGTCCGGCGTGATCGCTCCGGCCCGAAAGTCTTCGTTGCCCGCCGGATCGGGAAGCGCGAATTCCTTCCAGGGCTCGCGCCGGCCGGCCGAGACCTCGAGGCGATAGACCCGGGCGGGGCTTCGTCCGGGATCCGCACTCACGAATAGGAATCTCTGGTCGGCGGACCATCGCAAGATTTCGTCCCTGGGCTCGAGCCCTTCGATCGGGCGCGCCGGGCCGCCTTCGACCGGGTACACGCTCGATTTTTGATCGGACCCGCGGGCAGCGATGAACCGGCCGTCGGGCGAAAGCACCGCTCCCACGACTCCCTCCGGAGTGATGGGGCGTGCCTTCCCTCCGTCGAGATCCTGGACCCAGGTGCGCCGCCCGTGCCCCTCCTCGTTCCCGATGAAAACGATGCTCCGACCGTCGGGAAGGAATGCGGCAGGTTCATTGGTGTGGTTGATCGAATCCTTCGGCAGCGTCCTTGGCTCTCCGGCCCCGGTTGGTAGCAGAATCAGCGGCGCAGGAGACATTCGACCGAGCGCGGCCAGAACCCATTTGCCGTCCGGGGAGAGCGCAAGATCCAATCCTTCGCCCAACCGCAGCGCAGGTGAGCCGTCCGTTTTGCGGAGATAGACGGAGCCATCCCCTTCCTCGGCGAAGACCACGGTTCGCCCGTCGTCCGAGAGAATCGGATCCGTGGTCCATTCGAGCCACGAAAGGTTCCGCGGCTTCGAGTCCTCGCCAAGCCCGATGAGGCTGATGCGCTGGTTGGAATGGCTGATCAGGACCCGCCCGTCCGAAGCAATGTCCTCGATTGCCAGACCGCCCGGGGACCTGCATACGAGGCGGCGGCGCCCGGTGCGTGTGACCGCGTAGAGCGAGTGACTGGTCCCGGAGTCGGCCGCGGTAAACCAGATCTCCTTCCCGGACGGGGACCAGGCCAGGCCCTGAACGCTGGACCAGCCGTCTGAAAGTGTAGTCCTCTTGCCGCTTCCCTCGACGAGGACGACCGCCCCGGCATCGTCTCCGAACTGTGGATGATCGAGAAACGCCACGGCGTCGCCCCCGGGGGAGACGCGTGGGTGCGTGATCCAGCCCGCAGTCTCGTAGAGGACTTTCCCCGCCGGAAATTCCAGGCGATGGCGCCAGCCCGGAGCGCGCACCAGGGCCATGCTTCGGCCATCGGGAAACCAGTCGGCGCCGACGACGTCGTCGGAGAGGTCGCGGGCCGCGCCACCCGAGATCGGCGCGCTCCGCAACACGCCTCGGTGCGAGTAGCCGGTGGAGGAGAGGACGTCCGAAAGGATCAGCATCTCGCCGGCGCGGGAGATCGACTCGACGCGCCCGCTCGGCAGGTCGAGGACGAGAGATCCGGGATTCTCCGTGCGCACGGAGAAGAGCTGCGGCTCCTGCCCTCCGTCCCAGATCGCGGCATAGAAGACCGTGTGACCGTCCGGAGCAAAGCGACCCGAATCGATGAAACCTCGGCGGAAGGTCAGCCTGTGATACGACGGAGGCAAAACGATCGGCGCCTTCCAGATCAGGTGACCCGCGAAAATCCCCGCGAGGCCGATCGCGACGGCCGCAGCCGCCGCGAGAATCGGCCGACGCCACCGGGCGCTCGACGCGGACTCAGGTCTGACGCCAGAGGCCCCCGACCCGGACAGCGCCTCGAGATCGAAGGCGACGTCGGAGCTCGAATGAAAGCGTTCCCCGGGGTTCTTTTCGAGGCAGTGCCGCACGATCCGCTCGAGCCCGGGCGAGACGCTCTTGTTCGTGGCCGAGAGGTCCGGCGGCTCCGCCGACAGGATCGCCGACATCGTCTCGGCCGCCGAATCACGTTGGAAGGCGCGGACGCCCGACAGCATCTCGTAGAGGATGGCGCCGAACGAGAAAATGTCCGACCGCTGGTCGGCCGCCTTTCCCTTGATCTGCTCGGGCGAAATGTAGCCGACCGTTCCCATCACGACGCCGGGCTCCGTGCCGGCCGTCGCCGTCGGAACACTCGTCTGCGGCGCCGCGTGGTCCTCGGGCTGCGTCAGCTTGGCCAGGCCGAAGTCCAGAATCTTGACGCGGCCGTCGTGGGTCAAAAAAAGATTCTCGGGCTTCAAGTCGCGGTGGATGATCCCTTTCTCATGCGCCGCGGCGAGGCCGCGGGAGATCTGCACCGCGTAGTCGATCGTCTTGCGCACCGCGATCGCGCCGCCGGCAAGCCGCGCTCGGAGCGTTTCCCCCTCCAGCAGCTCCGTCACGATGTACGGCGCGCCGTCGTGCGACCCGAAATCGTGCACCGCCATGATGTTCGGGTGGTTCAGGGCGCCCGCCGCCTGGGCCTCCTGCTCGAAGCGCCGGAGCCGGTCGCGATCCGCGGAGTACGAGGCGGGCAAAACCTTGATCGCGACCTCGCGCTTCAAACGCCCGTCCCGCGCCCGGTACACCTCCCCCATCCCGCCCGCGCCCAAAGGCGCCAGGATCTCGTATGGACCGAGCTGGGTACCGGCGAGCAATGCCATGGGAAGACCGCCGAGATTCTAGCCGAGCCCTGACTCTCCCCCACTCCGATCGGTACGGTGGGACGACAGGATGCGCGTGCGTCTCGTCGCCCGGCACTGTCGCTTCGGTTCGCGTCGCGCGAAGTCTCCCGACCGAAGGGAGGGAGGAGGCGCGCGACGCGGGAGCAAGCGCGTATTGGCTGGGAGGCAGGGACTCGAACCCCGATTCACTGGTCCAGAGCCAGTTGTCCTACCATTGAACGACCTCCCAGTCGTCCCGAAGGGACGCGGATTATCCGGGATCGGGGCCTGCGGGTCAAATGCCTGGTCCGGCCCCGCAGGGAGTAGGATTCGCCCCCACAGCATGGTCGACGACATGGAAGGCCTCGCCGCAAAGTCCTGCGTGCCCTGCCGCGGCGGCGTCCCGCCCCTCGCGCCGGAGGCGGCGCGGGAGCGCCTCGGCGCGGTCCCGGGCTGGCGGCTCGAGGAGAACGCCACACGGCTGGCGCGCGGCTTCGAGTTCCGCGACTTCGTCGAGGCGATGAAGTTCGTCAACCGGGTGGCCGACGTGGCCGAGCAGGAGGCCCATCACCCGGACATCGCCGTGCACTGGAACAAGGTGGATCTCACGGTCTGGACCCACAAGATCGGCGGGCTTCACGAGAACGACTTCATCCTCGCGGCGAAGGTGAACCGCCTTCTGGTCGAGGATCCCGACGCGACCATCGCCGGCTGATTCATTTTGGTTTCAGGCGCCCAAGGGCGCTCGGAAAGGACGAAGCACGATGCGGACACCGTGGACGGTCCGGCTCGCGGGAATCGCCCTGGCACTCTGGGTCGCGAGCGGGGCCATCGCGCAGGGGCGCGTCGCGCAGGAACCCAAGGACAAGGACGAAGAGAGTTCGGGAACCGACGTCCTCACGCCGCTGCTCGAGCAAAGGCTCTCGGGCAAGGTCAGCGCCGACGACGTCGTCGTGGACATCCGGTGGCCCTTCGAGGGGCTCTACACGTCCACGCGCATTTACGGCAACGGCGTGGGGATCTGGAAGCGAGAGTTCCAGATTCGGCTGCCCCGCGCCGAGGTCCGCAGGCTCCTCAAGCTCCTCGTGACCACTCGCTTCGGCTCCCTGCCGCACTCGTTCGGGCGGGATGAGATCAAGGAAGAGTCCCTGAAGGGGCGCATCGTCGTCTCGATCGGGCCGGTGACGAAGCTGGTCAGCCAGGCCGACGGCGGGGAGCAGTCGCCCGCGCTCCAGACCATCGCCGAGCAGGTCATCGCCGCCTCGAAAAAGGCGTCCGCCCATGAAATCGGCGTCTCGAGCTTCGCGGACGGGTTTCAGAAATTTTCTGTCGGAACGCTCGCCCCCGAGGCGCTTCGCCTCGAGATCCGCCGCCGCGTCTCCACGGTCGGCGGTGAGGGCTGGCTGCTGCGCGCGAACGGACGGCGCGTCTACACCGAGAACATGGAGAAGGTCGGGGTCCCGGGCTCCGCGCGCGTGCTCGTCCTGACGCCGAAGGACTTCGCGGCCCTGGCCCAGGCCCTGCGCGACGCGGATCCGGCGACGCTTCCCCAGAACCTGTACGCCCCCGAGTACACCGACATCCTCATCCAGCTGCTCAACAAGTCCCGCCACATCCAGGCCCGAAAATTCTCCGGCATGACGCCGGAGTCAAAGGGCGAGAAACAAGCGGCGTTCGACCGGCTGCTCACGACCCTCGTCGCCCTTCACGCGCGGGCCGAGAAGGAGGGCCGGATCGTCAAGATCCCCGACCAGACGCAGGCCGATGCCGAAGAGCGGGAGCGCGAGAGCAAGGAAGAGGAGAGAGAGCGGGAGAGAGGTCCCGACAAGGGCGACGTCCCGAAACCGTCCGTTACTCCGGCTTCCCCGGGAAGACCGTAAAGACCACTCCCATCACGGCAACGCCGACGAACATCCACCGGGCCGCTTCCCAGGCGTCCGTGCGAGGCGAAGGCACTCCCGTGGCGACCAGGAAACCGGTCAGACCGACGGCGAGGAAGACGAGGCCGGCGCGCCGCATCAGAGACTCACGTCAATACTTCTGCATCGAGGGCTCGATCGCGTCGGCCCAGCGGAGGATCCCGCCCGCGAGGTTCTTCGCCTTGCCGTAGCCCTGCTTCTGGAGAAACGCGACGGCGTTGCCGCTGCGCCCGCCGCTGCGGCAGAACACCACGATCTCGTCGTCCTTCGAGAGCTTGCCGAGGTTCTGCGGCAGCGTCCCGAGAGGGATCTTGACCGAGTCGGAAAGATCCGCGATCGGCCACTCGTACGGCTCCCGCACGTCCACGAGGACGAAGGAGTCGCCCCGGTCCCGCATCGCCTTGAGCTCTTCGACCGTGACTTCCGGTATGCGACCGAACATCGCGGAGGACGATACCAGAGGGGTACCGGGCGCCGGTTCGGCTGCCGTGCCGCAAAACGCCTCGTAATCGATCAGCCGCGTGACCGTCGGGTTAGGGCCGCAGACGGCGCACTCCGGGTCCTTCCGGACCTTCAACTCGCGAAAGCGCATCGCGAGGGCGTCGACCAGAACGAGGCGGCCGATCAGTGAATCGCCGACGCCGAGAAGGAGCTTCAGAGTCTCCGCCGCCTGCATCGTTCCGAGCAGGCCCGGCAGGATTCCCAACACGCCCCCTTCCGCGCAGGACGGCACGAGACCCGGGGGCGGCGGCTCGGCGAAGAGGCACCGGTAACAGGGGCCCTTCTGCGCCCAGAAGACGGAAGCCTGGCCCTCGAAGCGGAAGACGGAGGCGTACACATTGGGCTTGTCCGAGAGCACGCAGGCGTCGTTGACCAGGTAGCGCGTCGGAAAGTTGTCGGTGCCATCGGCGACGACGTCGAAGGCCCTCACGATCGCAAGCGCGTTGTCCGAAGTCAGGCGCTCCTCGAACGGTTCGATCCGGACGTTCGGGTTCATCGCCGTCAGCCGTCCGGCCGCGGCGGCGAGCTTCGGCCGGCCCACGTCCGGCGTCCCGAAGAGGACCTGCCGGTGGAGGTTCGAAGCGTCCACGACGTCGAAATCCACGAGTCCAATCGTCCCCACGCCGGCTGCGGCGAGGTAGAGCGCGAGGGGCGAGCCGAGGCCGCCGGCACCCACGACGAGCACGCGCGCGGCCTTGAGCCTGCGCTGCCCCTCGGGGCCGACCTCCGGCAGAATGAGGTGGCGCGCATAGCGCAGCACCTCCTCGTTCGACAGCTCCGGCAGCGCGCGGGTGACCATCGCCCCCATTCTACTTTTGGAGCCTGGATCGCCGGGGCTCTGATAAATTCCGGGTCTCGGAGGTCAGCGTGCTCCCCGAATTCCGCAACGAACCCTTTACCGACTTCTCCGTCGAGGCGAACCACAAGGCCTTTCGCGCCGCGCTGGCGCGGGTCGAGAAGCGCCTTCCGATCCAGGGAAAGAACCGCATCGACGGCAAGGCCGTCGGCGCGTCCCGGCATTTCGAGTCGGTCAACCCCTGCGACTTCGAGCACGTCATCGGCCGCTTCCCCGAAGGGACGATCGCCGACGCCGACCGCGCCCTGGACGCCGCGACGAGGGCTTTCCCGGCGTGGAGCCGCGTGCCGGCCGGCGAGCGCTCGGCGCTCGTGCTGCGCATCGCGGCGATCCTGCGCCGCCGCAAGCACGAGTTCTCCGCGATGATGGTGCTCGAGGAAGCCAAGTCGTGGCCCGAGGCCGACGGCGACACGGCGGAGGCGATCGACTTCTGCGAGTTCTACGCCCGGGCGATGGAAGAGCTCGCCCTGCCCCAGCCCCTGACGCCCTATCCCGGCGAGCGCAACGAACTGCAGCACATCCCCCTCGGCGTCTGCGTCGTGATCCCGCCCTGGAACTTTCCCCTCGCGATCCTCTGCGGCATGACGACCGCGGCGCTCGTCACCGGCAACACCGTCGTGCTCAAGCCCTCCTCCGACGCGGCCGCGATCGCCAACATGTTCGTCGACGCGTGCGACGAAGCCGGCGTGCCCGACGGCGTGTTGAACTTCGTCACGGGCGGCGGCGCGACGGTCGGCAACGCCCTCGTCGAGAGCCCGAAGACGCGGCTCATCGCCTTCACGGGCTCGCGGGGCGTCGGCGTCGAAATCAGCGAAAAGGCGGGCCGCGTCGTGCCCGGCCAGCCCTGGATCAAGCGGGCGGTCCTCGAGATGGGCGGCAAGGACTTCATCCTCGTGGACGAGACGGCCGACCTCGAGGACGCCGCCAACGGGATCGTCGCCGCGGCCTTCGGGTTCCAGGGCCAGAAGTGCTCGGCCTGCTCGCGCCTGATCGTCCATGGCAAGGTGCATGACGACCTGCTCGGCCGCGTCGTCGCGAAGACGAAGGCCCTCACGGTCGGCGACGTCCGCGATCCGAAGAACACCGTCGGCGCGGTCATCAACGCCGGCGCCCAGAGGAAGATCCTCGAGTACGCGGGCCTCGGGAAGAAGGAAGGCCGGATCGTCGCCGGGGGCAAGGCCGGGCCGAAGCAGGGCTACTTCGTCATGCCGACCGTCGTGGACGGAGTCCGGCCCGACGCGCGCCTGGCGTGCGAAGAGATCTTCGGGCCCGTGCTTGCCGTCCTGACGGTGAAGAGTTTCGAGGAGGGCGTTGCCGTCGCCAACCACAGCGAGTACGGCCTGACCGGCTCGCTCTACTCGCGCGTGCGCGAGCGCCTGCAGCGCGGCAAGAGTGAGCTCCACGTGGGCAACCTGTACCTGAACCGCAAGTGCACGGGGGCCCTCGTCGGAGTCCATCCCTTCGGGGGATTCAACATGTCCGGAACGGATTCGAAGGCCGGCGGTCGGGAGTACCTCTACCTCTTCACCCAGCAGAAGGCCATTTCGGAAAAGCTGTAGGAGGCTGCCATGTTTCGACTGATCGGGGTCCTGGTCTTCGTCCTCGACATCATCGCGATCGTGTCGATCTTGAAAAGCTCGGCCGATGGCGCGACGAAGATCCTGTGGATGCTCTCGTGATCCTGCTCCCCTTCATCGGGATGATCCTGTACTTCGCGATGGGCCCGGGCCGCCGGACCGTGATCTGAGGCGGCGGTGAACGAGGGTTCGTTTCCACGGCCGGCGCGGCGTTTCGACGGCGTCGGATTTTCGGAAATCGTCCGGGTCCGCAATCGCGTGATGGACCTGCTCGCGGCCGGGCAGAAGGTGTGGCGCTTCGAGGGCGGCGAGCCCTGGATGAACACTCCCGAGGCGGTGAAGGCCGCGATGGGCGACGCCCTCGCCCGCAACCAGACGCGCTACGCGCCGTCCTCGGGCATCCCGGAACTGCGCCGGGCGATCCTCGCGAAGGCCCGCGACCGCAACGGCATCCCGGCCGACGACGAAAGCCCCGTGGTCGTCAACGGCGGCATGCAGGGCCTCTTCGCCGCGTTCGCCGCCTTGCTCGATCCGGGCGACGAGGTCCTCATGTTCTCGCCGTACTGGACGCCGATCGCGGACCTGATCGCCTACCACGAGGCGAAGGCCGTTCTCGTGCCCACGGGACCGGCGCGGCGCGACGGCCTCACGGCGGCGCTCGCGCAGCGTGTGACGGCGAGGACCAGGGTCCTCTACTGGAACTGCCCGAACAACCCGACCGGCGACGTGTTCTCGCGCCGGGAGGTCGAAGAGGTGGCGGCCTTCGCCCGGGAGAGGAACCTCGCCGTCGTTTCCGACGAGGCGTACGAGGACCTCGTCTACGAGGGTGAGCCCAACGTGGCGATCGCGTCGCTGCCCGGGATGTACGACCGGACGATCACGGCCTTCACGCTCTCCAAGAGCTACTCCATGACGGGCTGGCGGCTCGGTTACGTCATCGCCCCCAAGCGCTACCAGTCGGCCGTCAAGACGGTCCTCCTCTACACCACCAACGGCGTTTCGACGCCGACGCAGTGGGCCGCCGTCGAGGCGCTCGCCCGCGGCACCGACTACGTCGCCGAGTGGAAGCCGGGCTACCGCGACCGCCGCGACCGGCTCGCCGCGGGACTGACGGCCGCCGGGTTCGAGCTCGAGACGCCGCGCGCCGCGCTGTACCTGTTCCCGAAATACCCGGCGTGGCTCGGAAGCGACTCGCGCGAAGCCGCGCGCACGCTTCTCGACGAGGCGAAGATCGCCACCGTCCCGGGCATCGTCTTCGGCCCCGAAGGCGAGGGTCACCTGCGCTTCTCGTTCTCCGTCTCGAACGAGATGATCGCGGGCGGGGTCGCGGCCCTGACGGCCTTTGCGAGCCAATCGACCGGCGCTCGCCGTTAACCGACTCCGAGCCGGGGAACGTCAGCCGCCGGCGTTCACCGCCGGTAGGCGTCCGGCCGGCGGTCCGCGAGGGCCGGGAATTTCGAACGGGCGTCGCGGACGATGACGGGATCGACGTCGCAGACGAGAACGGCCCCTTCGGCCGAGCCCTCGACGAGGACCTCGCCCCAGGGCGAGATCACGGCGGAATCGCCGGCGTAGCGCAGCCCTCCGCCCGCGCCGACGCGGTTGACGCCGGCGACGTAGCAGAGGTTCTCGATCGCGCGGGCGCGCAGGAGCGTGCGCCAGTGGTCGCGGCGGGCCTCGGGCCAGTTGGCGACGAGGGCAAAGAGGTCCGTGTCCGCGGCGGCCAGACGGAAGGGCTCGGGGAAGCGCAGGTCGTAGCACACGAAGGGCGTCACGCGAACGCCGTCGACCGGTACGGTCACGATGCGGTCGCCGCCGGAGTAGACGCGGTCTTCGCCGCCGAACGAGAAGGGATGGATCTTGGCGTAGCGCTCGACGGATCCGTCGGGCCCGGCGAGGATCGCCATGTTGCGCGGCCGCGGCACTCCCGCTTCGGGGATGCTCGCGAGGATCGAAATGCCGAGCTCCCGCGCCGTCGCGCGCAGAAACGTCTCCGACGGGCCCCCGGCCGGCTGTGCGATCTTTTCGGCCTCCATCGAGAACCCGGTGCAGAACATCTCGGGCAGGAGCGCCAGGCGCGCGCCCAGGCGGGCCGCCTCCTCGAGATGCGTTCGCGCTCGCCGGTGGTTCTCGGCGACGTCCTCCCAGGCGAGGTCCATCTGAACGAGGGCGATTTTCACCGTTGCTCCCCCCTCACCCCTGCCCTCTCCCGCGGGGAGAGGGAGGAGAGCCTCGCGACCGCCGCTGCGAGCGTCTCCCGCTTCTTGCAGAAGGCAAATCGGACGTAGGACTTTCCGTGCTCGACGTTGTCGTAAAACACGGAGGGCGGGATCGCGGCGACGCCGACCTTCTCGGTCAGGTAACGGGCAAAGACCTGGTCGTCGTCGAAGCCGAACGGGCGGAAGTCCGCACAGACGAAGTAGGTGCCCTGCGGACTCTTCACCTTGAAGCCGATCCGCGCGAGCTCACGGACCAGGAAGTCGCGCTTGCCCCGGTAGTCCGCCAGAAGCGCGGCGTAGTAGTCGGGGCCGGCCGCGAGTGCCGCCGCGGCGCCGTACTGCAGCGGCGTGGCCGCCGTGAAGGTGATGAACTGGTGCGCCGAACGCACGGCGGACGCGAGCTCCGGCGGGGCCATCGCCCAGCCGATCCTCCAGCCCGTGAGCGAGAACGTCTTGCTCAGGGACGAGATCGTGATCGTACGCTCACGCATCCCGGGCAGCGCCGCCATGGAAACGTGGCTGCCTTCGTAGACCAGGTGCTCATAGACCTCGTCGGTGATGCAGAAGACGCCCCGCTCGCGGCACAGCCGCGCCACCACCTCGAGCTCGTCGCGGGAGAACACCTTGCCCGTCGGATTGTGCGGCGTGTTGACGAGCACCGCGCGCGTACGCGGGCCGAAGGCGGCGGACAGCTGTGCGGGATCGAAGCTCCAGTCGGGCGCGCGCAGCGTGACGACGCGCGGCACCGCGCCGGCCATTCGCACGCTCGCCTTGTAGGAGTCGTAGTACGGCTCGAACAGGACCACTTCGTCGCCCTCGTCGCACAGGCCCTGGACCGCCGCGAAAATCGCCTCCGTCGCGCCGGAGGTCACGACGATCTCCGTGTCGGGGGCGTAGTCGAGGCCCCGGTCGCGCCGGACCTTCGACGCGAGCGCGCGATGGATCTCGGGGATCCCGGACACGCGCTCGTACTGCCCGCTGCCCGCTCGAATCGCCGCGATGGCGGCTTCCTTGACGAACTCGGGCCCGTCGAAGTCGGGAAACCCCTGCGCGAGGTTGATCGCGCCGTGCTGGATCGCGAGCCGGGTCATCTCGCTGAAGATCGTCGTGCCGAAGCCCGCGAGCTTCGACGAGAGAACGGACCGCATCCCCGCGATGATACCGGTGGGGCGCGGCATTTGACGCCTGCGGCCGAGAGCCCGCCACCGCTGATATTCTCCCCGGCGCCATGGCACCAAGCAAACACCACTACCGCGTCGCCATCATCGGGTCCGGCCCTGCGGGCTGGACGGCCGCCCTCTACGCCTCCCGCGCGGACCTTTCCCCGGTCGTCTTCGAGGGGCCGCAGCCCGGCGGACAGCTCACGATCACGACGGAGGTCGAGAACTACCCGGGGTTCCGCGACGGCATCCAGGGCCCGGAGCTCATGGAAGTCTTCCGCGAACAGGCGAAGCGGTTCGGGACCGAGGTCGTCCTCGACACCGTCACCGGCGTGGACTTCGGAAAGCGGCCCTTCGGCCTGACGCTCGACGCCGGCCACACGATCACCGCCGACGCCGTCATCGTGTCCTCGGGCGCGACGG
>DATMNJ010000038.1:0-3498 GCA_035569175.1 Thermoanaerobaculia bacterium
ACGGAGCTGCTCCCGCTGGCGAACAGGGCGATCGGCGATTCCTTCGCCCCCGAGACCGCCTCGGAGCGCAAGGAAGAGGTCTTCCTTGGGAACGTCTCTTCCGGCTATTTCGCGACCCTCGGTATCCCGCTGGTTGCCGGCCGCGACTTCGCGCCCACGGACCGGGCGGGCTCTCCCGGCGTCGCGATCGTGAACGAAACGCTGGCGCGCCGTTTCTGGCCAGGAGTCAGCCCGCTCGGCCACCGGCTCGTCCAGCCGGACAAGCCGAACGAAGTCTTCGAAGTCGTGGGCGTGGCGAAGGACTCGAAATACGTCCTCCTGACCGAACCGGCGACCCCCTTCGCGTACTTCGCCCTCGCGCAAGGGGCGCGGTTCAACGAGACGATCCTGCTCGTGCGCGGCGAGCCCGGCATCTCCCTCGCGGCGGCCGTCCGCGACGCGGCCCACGATCTCGATGCGACGCTCCCGCTCTACCACGCCCAGACGCTCGCCGAGAGCCTCCGCGAGAACATGGCCGACCGGCGGCAGGGGACCCTGCTCATCGCCGCGTTCGGCGGGCTCGCCCTTGCCCTCGCGGCCGTGGGCCTCTATGGCCTCATCGCGTTCGCCGTGGGGCAGCGGCGGCGCGAGATCGGCATCCGCATGGCGCTCGGCGCATCGCGCCGGGACGTCGTAGGGCTCTTCGTCGGCCGCGGCACGCGACTGGCGGGCGTCGGCGTCGCTCTTGGCCTCGTGCTGGCCGCGGCGGTCACGCGCGTCCTCGCGAGCTTCCTCTTCGGCGTGACGCCCATGGACCTCACGGCCCTCGGCGGCGTCTCGCTCCTGCTCCTCGCCGTGGCGGTCCTCGCGAGCGGATTGCCCGCCCGCCGGGCGGCGGCGGTCGACCCGGCGATCGTGCTGCGGGACGAGTAGAAGGATCAGGATCCCGATGAGCACCCTCCTCCAGGACCTGCGCTACGCGCTGCGCACGCTCGCGAAGAGTCCCGGGTTCACGGCCGTCATCCTGCTGACGCTCGGGCTCGGCATCGGCGCCGACGTCGCGATCTTCAGCGTGGCGAGGGGTGTCTTGTTCGAGCCCCTTCCCTACCGCGATCCCTCGCGCTTGTATCGGATCGGCCACGCGGCGAAGGATACGCACACCGTCGGATCGAGCTTCTCGCCGCAGGACTTCGACGACCTCGTCGAGGCGCATCCCGGGCTCGAGAGCGCGGCGGCATGGTCCTACTCGCCCAACCTCTCCGGGGTCAACGTGACGGGCGCCGGCGAGCCGGAGCGCATTCCCGCGGCCATGGTTTCGGGCTCCTTCTTCGACACGATCGGAATGCCCGTGCGGGCGGGTCGCGCGCTCTCGCCCGCAGATGATCACGCCGGCGCGAACCACGTCGCGGTCGTGAGCTCCGCCTTGTGGCAACGCCACTTCGGATCCGACCCAACGGCCATCGGCCGAACGCTCCAGCTCGACGGCGTCCCTTTCACGATCGTCGGCGTCCTTCCGCCCGCCTTCGACTTGCCGGCGCCGGAGGTGGAGCTCTGGCTGCCGCTCTCCACGGTCGGCGAGGACAGCGTCCCCCACCGCCGTGAGGTCCGATGGCTCGACGTCGTGGGCCGGCTCCGGAAGGATGCAGCGCCGGAGTCCGCGCGCGCCGGCCTCGACGCTCTCTTCGTTCGACTCGCCGCGCGGTTTCCCGACAGCAACGCCGGCTTCGACCACGCGCGCATCATCCCCCTCCAGGCGTCTTTGACCGGTGACTCCCGGGGCCCGATCCTGGTTCTCCTGGGGGCCGTCAGCCTCGTCCTGCTGATCGCCTGCGTCAACGTCGCAAACCTCCTGCTCGCTCGAGCAATCGCGCGGCGACGCGAGGTGGCGGTCCGCTCCGCCCTGGGCGCCTCGCGCGGACGGATCGTCCGGCAACTTCTCGTCGAGAGCCTCGTCCTCGCGATCTCCGGCGGAGCAATCGGCCTGTTGATCGCGAGGTGGGGAATCGATGGGCTCGCCGCGCTCGCGACAGGGCGCCTCGCCCGGGCCGGCGAAATCCGCATGGATTCCGGGGTCCTCGCCTTTGCGCTCCTGCTGTCGGTGACGACCGGCCTCGTCTTCGGCCTCCTGCCGGCCCTCCAGGCGTCGGGCGGCAACCTGCGGGCCGCGATCGAGCTGGCGGGCGGGCGGTCCGGGACCGAATCGCGCGGCGCCGCGCGGCTGCGGCGGGCGCTCGTCCTCGGAGAGACGGCCTTGGCCGTGGTGCTTCTCTTCGGCGCGGGACTGCTGATTCGGAGCTTCTGGAGGCTCACGCACGTCGACACGGGAATGCGAACCGCATCGGTCTTGACCCTGTCGCTCAGCATCCCGAAGGACATCTACGATGCCGAGCGCGACGGTGCCTACCGCGATGCCATCCTGTCCCGCATCCGCGCGCTGCCCGGCGTCCTTGCGGCCGGCGGCAGCAAAACCCTTCCGCTCCAGGGCGGCGGCGAGGCGTACGGCGTCCACCTCGAGGGGCGGCCCGAAGGCCCCCCGATCCAGCCCGAGGGCGGCACCATCATCGTGACCACCGGCTACCTCTCCTCGCTCGGAATTCCCCTGGTGCAGGGACGAGACTTCACCCAGGCCGACATGGACGCGAGCAGTCCGGTTCTGCTCGTCAATCGCGCCCTCGGCCGCGAGCTCTGGCCGGGCGAAAACCCGGTCGGCAAGGGACTGATCTTCGGCAAGAGCAGCCGGCTCGAGGTCATCGGGGTCGTCGGCGACATCCACCAGGATGGGCTCGACGTGGCCCCCCGGCCCGCGATGTACGTCCCCGTCTCCCGATTCGGGAGGAGCAGTTTCAAGATCTTCGTGCGTAGCAGCGGAAATCCGACGGCGCTGGCCGCGGGAATCCGGAGCGCCATCCGGACCCTCGAACCCAATCAACCCGTGTCCCGGATCGTTCCCCTGACCGAGGTGATCTCCGACACGGCGGCCCGCCCTCGCCTGCTGACCGCGCTGGTCGGCACCTTCGCGTCCATCGCCCTCCTGCTGGCGGCCCTCGGCATCTACGGGGTGATCGCCCATGGCGTGGCGCGCCGCCGGCACGAGATCGGCATCCGGATGGCCCTGGGAGCCGGTCGTGCCGACGTCCGGCGCCTCGTGGTGCGCGACGGCATGTCGCTCGCCGCCGGCGGCCTTGGGCTGGGACTGGCGGCGTCGCTCGGGCTCTCGCCCGTTCTGAAGAGCCTGCTGTTCCAAACGCCCCCCTTCGATCCCGCAACACTCCTGGTGGTCGCCGCGGTTCTGGCAGGCGTGGCCCTTCTGGCGTGCGCGATTCCGGCGCGGCGCGCCGCGCGGCTCGACCCGCAGGCGGCACTGAGGTTCGAAGCATGACGGCCGTCCTGCAGGACCTGAGGTTCGCGCTGCGGGCGCTCGCGAAGAGCCCCGGCTTCACGGCCGCCGCGATCCTGATCCTCGCTCTCGGGATCGGCGCCAACACGGCGATCTTCAGCCTCATGGGCGCCGTGGTGCTG
>DATMNJ010000039.1:0-2968 GCA_035569175.1 Thermoanaerobaculia bacterium
CCCGGGCGTGGCGGCGGTCCTGCCCCGCATCGACTTCGTGGGCCTTGCGACGACGGGAGCGAAGTCCGTGCCGTTTCTCGGGGTCGGAGTGGATCCGGGCCCGGAGGCCGCCGTCACGCTCGCGCCGGAGCTCATCGCGTCGGGCAAGTACCTCGCCGGAGACGGCGGCGACGGCGTGCTGCTCGGCACGGGTCTCGCGGCGGCCCTGAACGTGAAGCCGGGGGACCGCGTGACGCTCATGGCCACGACGCCCGACGGATCGCTCAACGCTCTCGACGGGATCGTCCAGGGACTGGCCGACGTGCGGATCAAGGAGCTCAACGACCGCTACGTCGCGGCCGGCATCGGGCTCGTGTCGCGCCTGCTGCAGAGCTCGGAGACCGTGACGAAGCTCGTCGTGTTCCTGAAGCCCGGGGCGAACGAGGACGAGGTCGCGGCCCGAATCGAGAAGGCATTCCAGGCCGGCGGCTACTCGGTCGCGGTGCGCCACTGGCGCGAGCTCGCGACGTTCTACGAGCAGGTCAAGCTGCTCTACATCGGGATCTTCGGGTTCGTCGGCACGGTTCTCGTCATCATCGTGATCCTCTCCGCGGCGATCGTGATGACCATGGCCGTGACCGAACGCACGCGCGAGATCGGGACGCTGCGCGCGATCGGCACCCGGCCCTCCGGAATCCTGCGGATGTTTCTCGCCGAGGGCGTCGTCATTGCGCTCGCCGGTTGCGCCTCGGGCATGGTGCTCGCGCTCGTGGTGCGCGCGGCGTTGAACGCCTCCGGAATCGTCCTGCCGCCGCCCCCGGGCGCGACCCACGGGATGCCCATCAACGTCAAGCTCTATCCGCTGGCGTACGCCGCCGGTGTCGCCGCGATGCTCCTGACGATGACGATCGCTTCCTACTTCCCGGCGCGGCGGGCGTCGCGGGTCCCGATCGTGGAGGCGCTGGCGCATGTCTAGGAGAGCCGTCCGCCTTGGAATGTCGGCCGTCGGCCTGCTTCTCGCGGCGGTCGGCGCGCTGGCGCAGACTCCGGCCGAGATTCAGGCGTGGCTCAAGGCGGTCGATGGCGCCCGCAACGCCTTCGCCGAGGCCAAGATCACGGCGCGCGCGAGCCAGTGGGAGAACGGCAAGCAGAACGGGACCGCCGACTTCGACATCTACATCAAGGGGCTGGACCACGCGCTGATCGTCTTTCGCGGGGGCAAGAACGACGGGCGCAAGGCCCTGACCGTGGGCGACAAGATGTGGCTGCTGGTGCCCGGCGCGGAGAACCCCGTGCCGATCACGCCGAACCAACGGCTGATGGGCGGCGCGTCGTTCGGCGACGTGGCGCGGATGCGGTTGGCCGAGGATTTCACGGCGACCGCGCGCCCGGGCACGGAAAAGATCGGCGACCACGTGTGCCGCGTCCTGGATCTCACGGCGGCTTCGAGCAAGGCGCCTTATCCGCGGGTCACCCTCTGGCTCGACGCCGAAGGGGAACGGCTGCCGCGCAAGCTGCTCTTCTTCCTCCAGTCCGGCCTGGAAGCACGCGAGGTTCTCTTCACGAAGTTCCGCAAGGTCAAGGACAAGACCGTCGTGTCCGAGATGGAGATCCGCGACCTGCTCGGCCCCAAGTCTCAGTCGCTCACGCGCCTCGAGTACCTCGACATCCAGCCCGCGAAGATCGACGACGTCATCTTCACCCCGGACGGCGCGAGAGCCATGTAGGTCAAGAGCCCAGCTGCCCGAGGGCGAGGCGGACGAGGCGCTCGCCTCCGAGGCGGGCGGCGAGGGAGGCGGCCGCGGGGTGGAGCATGAGTCCGCGGAAGGCCGCGCCCCAACCGAGGCGGGCGGCGAAGCGGCGTCGCCAGGCGAGCGCGTACGCGGATGGGACCTCTTCCATCGCAATGCGGCCGGAGAGCCCGAGCTCGATCGAGTCGGCCGCCAGGAGCCCGGACGCGAGCGCGCCGGCGAGCCCCTCTCCCGAGAAGGGGTCGATCACGCCGGCCGCGTCGCCGGCCATGAGCGCCCCGCCTTCGACCGGAGGCTTTGCCGTGAAAAACACGGAGCCCGTTCCGAGAAACCCGTCCCGCCCCTCTCGCAGCGTCGAGAGGTCCCGGTCGAGATCTCGGTTTGCCCTGCGCGCGTGCGCGACGACCGCCTCCCACCCCGGCCCGAGCGTCCGGCGGACGCGTTCGGAGATGACGCCCGCCAGGTGCTCGGCCGCGTGCTCGACCCGCGAGAGGCCGCAATAGCCGCCCGGAAAGAGGTAGAGGCGGACCTCGCGGGCGTGTGCCGCGTCCGCGCCCTCGAAATCGCGGCTCCATCCCAGAAATCGGCGGCGCCCCCCGAGAAAACGCCGGCCCATCGTTCGATCGAGCGCGTCCCAGCGCCCCCATGCGCCGACGATCGAACGCGCGGTCAGGATCTCCTCGGCCACGCCGGTTGCGGCGGCGCGAACCCGGACCAGGCCGTCCGGCGCCGCTTCCACCGACAGGACGCGGGTTCCGAACCGCACCTCGGCGCCGAGGTCCGCCGCGCGCCGGGCGAGCAGGTCGTCGAGCCTCGCCCGGGAGATCCCGAAACCGGGCGCGGGCAGCTCGAAGGCCACGGTCTTCCCGTTCTGGAGGTGGACGCTTCCGCGCTCGATCGGCGCGGCCTCGTTGGCGACTCCGACGAGCGCGTCGAGGCGCGCGAGGCTCTCGCGGGCGCTGCCGGAAAGGAATTCGCCGCACACCTTGCGCCGTGGAAAGCGGTCCTTCTCGAGGACGAGAACGTCTCGGCCGGCGCCGGCCAGCGCCGCGGCTGCCGCCGATCCGGCCGGCCCCGCTCCGACGATGATCGCGTCCCGGTCGGGCGTCATGCCCCGCTCGTCACGAGCATCCCGAAGGGAAAGACGCCGACGGCGCGTGCGCCCGGAGATACCACGCGGGCAAGCTCTTCGGCTTCGACCGGTGTGTACGCCTGGCGGACGGATGCCAGTCCGTCGT
>DATMNJ010000040.1:0-2090 GCA_035569175.1 Thermoanaerobaculia bacterium
GTGGGCGCGTTGGGGTCGCCGCCGCCCATCGTCGAGATGAGCCCGATCATACCGAACTGCGCGGCCTCCTGGAGGGCAGCCATCTTCGCAAGGTGCGGGTCCGGATTGTCCTTCGGACCCTGCACGCCGTACTTGTGGCCGCTGTCCTTGGTGTTCGGATTCCCCATGGAACCCTCTTCGCCCTTGGCTCGCGTCCCGGTGCCGCCTTCCTTCTGATCGGCGGAGACCTCTTGCGTCTCCTCCTGCCGCTCCTCCTGCTCGCGGTCGGCCGCGGCGTTCAGGAGCTTCTGCATCATCAGGATCTGATCGCGGTCGAGGTCTTCGCTGTCGTCGCCCCGCATGCTCGGCATGAAGAACGCGAAGACCGCGACGAGCCCCATATGGAGCAAGAACGACAGGCCGGTGAACAAGAAGGCCGCGGGCTCCATCGTCGCGAGGAAGCCGACCGGTACTTTCTTGCCCGCATTCGTGGCGCTCACCTGGAAGACGAGAGCGCTTCCCTCGAGCTCCATCCGAGCCTTCGCGTTCGGCGGGAGCTCGTACTCGTAGCCGCCGCTCATCTCGGACGAGGGCCGCGCGCGACCGCTCGACACGAGATCGGCCAGGCTGATCTTGCCCTGGCCGGGCACGTCGACGTACCCGCGCGAGCGCGGGAGGATCACCATTGCCGCGCCGATGCCGCGCGACACGACGATGGGCGCCCGTGTCGTCCCGAGCGTCTCGCTCGGAATGAAGTAGTCGCAGCCGCTCTTCTCGCTGAACTCCTCGCCCACATAGAACGAGCGCGGCGGCGTCAGGTGGGAAACGTGCAGCACGTTCGACTCCCACAGGATCATCACCTCGACGGTGGAGACGTGCGCGATCTCGACCTCGTCGGGGTTGACGTCGGGCCCGCTCTTCAACATCGAATAGGCGAAGCCGCCGGGGCCGCCGTCGAGCGGAGGCTCGATGCCGAGGCCCACTCCGATGGCCACCGACGGAGCCGAGGCCTGGGCCACGAAGGGCGTCGACGGGGCTGCGAACGGCGCCGCAGCCGCGGGCGCTGCGGGGGCCGAGAACGGGTTCGATCCCGCGAACGGATTCGCCGCGGCGGCCGGCGCCGAGGCGAAGGGGTTGGCCCCCGCAAACGGGTTCGCCGCCGGAGCCGCAGCGGGTGCGGCAAACGCCTGCGCGGCAGGTGCGGCATACGCCGCCGCTGGAGCCTCGACCTGAGGCGGAGAGGCCGTCGCAGGCTCGGCGTTCTCGAGCACGATCAGCGTCGACCCGATCTGGATCTGATCGCCGGGTCGCACCTTGCACTTGTTGACGCGCTGGCCGTTGACCAGCGTGCCGGGCTCGTTGCCCAGGTCTATCAAGGTGATGTCCGCTGGGGACGCCACCTCGATGACTGCGTGCATTCGCGACGCGAGATCGTCATCCACCCGGAGGTGACTGCGCGGATCCTTGCCGACCTTGACGATGTCTTGCGCAATCGTGTCCCGCCGGACGAGCTGATCGCCCTGATAAAGCGCGAACGTGAGCGCGACCTTGGCCTTACCCTGACTGTCCATCGATGGCCCTTCTCAGATGTTCTCGACCGACTTGAGCATCTCCGGCACGAAGGACGTGCGCGGGCGAATGAGCGTCGTTCGCACCGGTCCCGGCCGAACGCGAATCGTTGCGTCCGAGGGCCCAAACCCGCCTGCCGCGAGCGGGTCGTCCTCGAACTTGTACCCGTAGTCCCCGGTGCCTCCGCTGGCGGTCGTGCTCTGCACCCCACCGGCAGCTCCGCCCGGCGCGTCCTGCGCGTACGACGACACCGACAGCGAGAGGAGCACCGCGGCGAGCGATCCCACTACGAGCCATTTGTTCGTCCGCTTCATGACGTTTCTCCCTACAGCGTGGACGGAAATAACCGCTCTAATTACAGTATAAGTGTACGTACCTAGGGACCTCGGGTCAACGCGATTCACCGTCACGACAACGTCTCGCTGGCAGAGACACGAGAGCGACCACAAAGGTTTCCGCGTCGGCCAGAACTTCTCTCCTCGGCTCCGCTCACTTGGCCGGCTTCGCCGGAGGAGCCGGAGGAGCGGCGGCTGCTGTCGATC
>DATMNJ010000041.1:0-2300 GCA_035569175.1 Thermoanaerobaculia bacterium
AGATCATCACGCGGCGTTCGGGCTCGGCGTAGGGTAGGGGCGCGAGCAGCACGGCCCGGATCACCGAGAAGATGGCCGTCGTCGCTCCCATGCCGAGAGCGAGCGTCAGCACCGCCGCCGCGGTGAAACCCGGCGCCCGGCGCATGCCGCGCAGCGCATACCGAACGTCCTGAAGGAAGATTTCCACGGTCCCTCGCCTTCCGCGCCCGAGGGGCGCTGTCTCTTCAGAAGGACGCCCGGCCTCGGCCAAAGTTCTTCGAAATGGGCTCTCCTCTTCTTGTAACCCCCGGCCGGCCCGGCTCGTTCTCCAGTTATGTAGGCGCCTGTAGAGAGAAAAAAAGGAGACTTTGATCCCATGAAACCCACCCAGGTCACCCGGTCCCTCGCCCTCGTTCTTTTCGCAGCCGCCGCCGCGGCCCGCGCCGACGAGGGCGCGGCCGGCCGGCACGCTCAATTCGGATCCGGCCTGCACCAGATGCAGCAGTGCCTGCTCAGCCTCGATCTGCCGGCCGCACAGCTGGCCACCATCGAGACCGGCCTTTCCGCCGGCAAGGCCACCCTGAAAGCCGACGGCGAAGCCATGAAGACGGCACACCAGCAGATGCAAACCGACCTCGCCGCCGGCGCCGAGAAATCCGTCCTCGGATCGGACGTTTTGATCGCCGACGCGGCGCGCGCCAAGCTGAAGGCCGACTCCCAGACGATCCGCGACCAGGTTCTCGCGCAGCTTTCCTCCGACGAGCAGGAAAAGTTCAACGCCTGCGCGACCGCCCACACCCCGCATCACATGGGCCCGACCAACCAGACGCCGACGCAGTAGGACCATCCCTCCGCGGCCCGGGAACGCGAGAGCCCGGGCCGCACTTTTTCCCCTTCCGCGCGAAACTCCGCGTCACTCCGCCGGCATCACCTGGAACTGCTCGATCTTCCCGTCGGGCATGTCGCGTTCCCAGATCGAGAGCGTCCGGCCCGCGAACCTCACGTCGAAGAGACGGAAGGTCATGCCGCCGCGTTCGCTGCCGCGGCGCGCCGTGACCTCCTTCGGCGCACCGAGCGGGGCCAGACCCGACGCGAAGTCCTGGACCACCTGGTCGCTGAAGTAGCTGTTGGCGTTGGACGTGAAGAGAGTCCGGTCGAGACTGCCGTGCTGCAGGCCCTCGAAGATCCGGCGCGCGCGGGCGGCGGCCGCAGAGGCGCCGTCCCCGGCAAACAGAAGATCGGCGATCTTGTGCGCGATGACGCCACCCGTGCCGATCGCATCCTGATTGACGAGCACCGTGATCGCGGCGTTGTCGTCCGGAAAGACGACGTTCTCCGCGGTGAAGCCCGAGACCTCGCCGCCGTGCTCGAGGGTGCGGCGGCCTCCCGTCTTCACCACGTCGATGCCGAGGCCATAGGAGATCCCGAGACCGTTCTTCAAGAGGACCTCGGTCTGCATCTGGCGGTAGGACGCCGGCTTCAGGAGCTTCTGCTGGAGCATTCCGACGTTCCAGCGCGCGAGGTCCTCGGCGGTCATCGCGAGCTCCCCGGCCGCGAAGAGCCAGCCCTTGCCTTCCTTCGGGGCGGGACGCAGCGGACCGAGGGCGTAGCGAATGTAGCCCGTCGGGTCCGTGTCGCCGAGGCGCTCCTGGTCGATGTTCGCGACGCTGCCCATCGCGAGCGGCTGAAAGATGCGTGCCGAGAGAAACGGCAGCAGCGGCATTCCGCTCGCCCTCTCGACGATCACTCCGGCGATCACGTATCCGGTGTTCGAGTACTGGTACTGGGTGCCGGGCTCGAAGTCGAGCGGCTGCTTCGCCCAGTGGTCGAGGATCGCCTGCGCGGTCGTCGGCTGGAGCATGAAGGGCGGGACGTAGTCCTGTGGCCAGTAGTCCTGGTACCCCGAGGTGTGAGACAGCAGCTGCCGGATCGTGACCTCGTCGCCGCGCGTCAGGCCGGGCACGAATCGCGAGACCGGATCGTCGAGCGAGAGCTTGCCCTCCTCGGCGAGCATCAGGATGGCCGTCGCGGTGAACTGCTTGCTGACCGAGCCGATGCTGTAACGCATCTTCGGATCGGCAGGCACGGCCGGCGAGAGCCGGGCGGACCCGTAGGCCTGGACGTAGGCGATCCTGCCGTCCTTGACGACCGCCACCGCCGCGCTCGGCGCCCCGGTCGCGGACAGGGCGTCGCGGGCGGCCCCGTCGATGGCGGCACGCAGGGCCGGGTCGAGGGTCGCGCCGCCGTCGGCCGCCGCCGGGGCGGCGAGTCCCGCGAGGACCGCAAGAATCGGGAGAATCTTGAGCGAAGCTCGGCGCATT
>DATMNJ010000042.1:0-14005 GCA_035569175.1 Thermoanaerobaculia bacterium
ATCGGGAAGCCGAAGCTCCCGCCGGTCCGCGCCTCCGGATAATCCGGGAAGACGTCGGCAAGGCCCGGCCACGGGCCGCCGAGGGCCGCTTCGCCGGCGGGACCCGCGTCGGTCGAGACGCGGATCGCGGCCATTCCGGAGTCGTCGAGCGCCCAGCCGTGCGCCCAGAAGCCCGGGGCGACCTCTTCCCCCTCCCGCGGACGGTGGAGGTTCGCGATGGGCGGGGCGAGCCGCGCGACCGACCGTCGCAAGTCGACGACCGCGCCCTCGTAGAGACGTCGGGCTCCGGCCGGGTCACCCGCGCCGCGCATGACGCGATCACGCCAGGGCGCTCCCGCGGCGATGAACACGAAGTCGAGACCGTCCCGGTGTGGAAAGCTCCGGACGACCTCGAGCCCGCCCGACGCGAGCGCGCGATCGATGGCGTCCGCGTACGCCGACGCGTTGAAGCCGCGCCCTTCATGGGCGTGATAAACGAGGAGCCCCGCGTCGAGCGCGCCCATCCGCGCCCACACGGTGTCGGGAATCGGGCGCCGCCGCAGCTCGGCGTCGAGCTCCAGGTACGACCGCGGGAAGAAGCCCGAGAACCCGTTGACGAGCGGCCTCTCGTGCTGGGCCTGCCGAAAGACGTAGTCAAAGTCGTAGATCAATCCGAACGGCCACTCGACCACCGCTCCGGGAAAGTCCGCCGTCGCGAGCCAGCGGTAGACGGCAGGTGCCTGTGCTTCCGTCGGCTCGAGCGCGAGAGGAAACGCCCGGTACTCGACGACGACGAGCGCGACGGCGACCGCCGTCCAAGCCAGCCGGCGCCGGAGCGACTTGCCCCGCACGAGCTCCGCGAGGCCCCACGCAGCGAAGACTCCGAGAGCGAGGTGGAAAAGCACGATGCCTCGGGCAGGCGCCCGGATCACGCGAAAGGCCGAGCCGAGGGACTGGAAGAGAAAGCGGTAATACGGGGTGTGGCCGCCCAGGGCGATGAGCACGCCGAACGCTCCGATGGCGACGAAGAGAGCCGCGAGGGGATCGAGGCGAGTCCGGCGAATCCGGTCGGCGAGGTCGCGACTCTTCGCCCATGCCGGGAACGCCACCGCCAGGCGCAGGAGCACCGCGATCGTGAGGAGCACCAGCACTCGCCCCGGGTCGCGAATCAGGAGAGGTCCCAACCGAAGCTCGGGCCGGGCGCGGGACCAGATCCACGCGATCGCGAGCAGCGCGATGGGCACGTCGAGAACCCGCGCCGCGACGCGCCGGGTTCCAGTCTGCGTCAGTCGATCGCCGTCCGGATGGGCCTCTCCGCGCCGTCGAAGTCGAACGATCGCCACGACGGCCAGCGCCACCGGCAGGATCCCTGGGAAAAAGTCGCCCTCGGCGCCGCGCCACCGGACCGTCGCCCGGCCGTAGAGCCGGTTTCGATCCCCGGCCGACAGAAAGTCCCCCCACCGGCCGGAGAACGCCAGCATCTCTCCCATGTAGCGCCTCATCCCGTAGAGGGCGCTCGCCTCGCGGTACGGCAGCGCGAAGGGGACGAAGACCAGGCCGCCGACGGCGGCGGCGAGCACGGCTCCGCGCCAGCGCCTGGCGTCGCCGCGGCCCTGCAGCGCGGAGACGACGAGAGTCAGGGCGACGAGGAAGCCCCCGAAGATCGCGTAGTGGATGTTGCACAGCGCGTTCCAGCCGAATGCCGCTCCGAACAGGATCGCGTCGCGCCGCCGGCCGCCGTCCAGGTAGCGCAAGAGAAAGAGCAGCGACAGGCTCAGGAACCCCGCCCACTGGAACTGAAGGTGCGCGAGCTGGCTGAACCGCCAGGGCACGAACGCGAACACCAGCCCGGCCAGCACCGCCGCGATCGGATCGCCCGTGACGTACCGGGCAAGCGCCCAGGCCGACAGGGCCGAGAAGAACATCCCCGCGAGCAGCAGGACGTTGTAATTGGCCAGGGGCGAGCCCCCGCCCGCGAGCAGCGGAAAGCCGAAGAGGGCGACGCCCCAGAGATTCTCGGAAAACGCCAGTACGTAGCGGGAGGGGTGGAAGAAGTCGAGCTGGAACAGGTTCGCCGGATCCCGCAGGGTCTGGTGGAAGTCCCACTCCAGGATCCGGGCGACGAGTTTCGCGTCGCCGACGTCCGACAGCGCGTCGTTGACGTGCGCCGCCTGGGGCCAGGTCAGCAGAACGGTCACCGCGAGAAAAAAGAGAGCGGCCCATGCCGTCTCGCGGCCCGGACGCTCGGCGCCCTCCCGGAGCTTCAACGGATGCGGGCGCGCACGTTGTTCGCGAGGGTCAGCGCCTGCTGAAGGCGCTGCATCTTACGGTGCCGCTTCTGCGTCGCGTCGATGTCCCCTGTCGGCACGATGATGGCCCGGATCTCCCGCAGGAGCTTGTCGAGCTCGAAGCCGAACGTCTTGTAGTCGGCCGGCTGGAACTTCTTGAAGGTCAGCTCCGAGGGGATCACGTAGCCCTCCGCGATGTCCCGGACCATCGTGTACGCGGAGCCGCCCAGAAAAACGCTCATGGACTCCAAAAGTGTACCCTGGGGACGGCGGCCCTTGGTGCCGGGCGCCCCTCCGGGATAGCATGCCGCCCTTCCCGGGAGGCCAGACCTTGACGACCAGAGCGGACTATCTCGACTTCGACACCCTTCTGACCGAGGAGCAACGCCTCGTCCGCGACACGGTCGGGGACTGGGTGGACGACAAGGTCCTCCCGATCATCGAAGACGCGGCGTGGGAGGGACGGTTCCCCCGGGAACTGATTCCGGCGATGGCCGAGATGCACCTCTTCGGCTCGACGATTTCGGAATATGGCCTGCCTGGCCTCGACAACATCGCGTACGGACTGATCATGCAGGAGCTCGAGCGCGGCGACTCGGGGCTGCGCTCCTTCGTGTCGGTCCAGTCGGGCCTGGTCATGTACCCGATCTACGCCTTCGGGTCGAAGGAGCAGAAGGACCAGTGGATCCCGAAGCTCGCGAAGGCCGACGCGATCGGCTGCTTCGGCTTGACCGAGCCCGATTTCGGATCGAACCCCGCCGGCATGCGGACGGTGGCGAAGAAGGACGGGGCGTCGTTCGTCCTCAACGGGGCCAAGGCCTGGATCACCAACGGCTCCGTGGCCGACGTGGCCGTCGTCTGGGCCAAGCTCGATGGCGTCGTCCGCGGGTTCCTGGTCGAAAAGGGGACGAAGGGCTATTCGACCTTCGAGCACAAGGGAAAGATGTCGCTGCGCGCGTCCGTCACCTCGCAGCTCGCGTTCGAAGACTGCCGGATCCCGGCCGAGAACATCCTGCCCGGCGTCGAGGGCCTCAAGGGACCCCTCTCGTGCCTCACGCAGGCCCGCTACGGAATCGCGTGGGGAGCGATCGGCAGCGCCATGGCGACCTACCAGGCCGCGCTCGATTACGCGAAGACCCGGAAGCAGTGGAAGGATCGGCCCATCGCGGCGCACCAGCTCGTCCAGGAGCGCCTGGCGTGGATGATCACCGAGATCACCAAGGGCCAGCTGCTCGCCTGGAAGCTCGGCCAGATGAAGGAAGCCAAGACCCTGAAGCCGCACCACGTCTCCATGGCCAAGCGCAACAACGTGTGGGTCGCCCGCGAGTGCGCGAAGCTCGCCCGCGAGACGCTCGGCGCCAACGGCGTAGTCAACGAGTATCCGGTCTTCCGGCATCTGGCCAACATCGAGAGCGTCTACACCTACGAGGGGACGCACGACATCCACACCCTGATCATCGGAGAGGCCGTGACGGGGGTGGCGTCGTACAACCCGCCCTCGGAATGAGGCCGCCCGGCCGCGGAGAGCGGGCGCCATAAGCGATTCGCCCGGGTCCCGGCCTCCGGCCTCCGGCGGCGCCCCTGCCGCGCCCGCTCCTCCCAAATCCATGACCCACAGTCTCTTGCGCTAAACTACTTCTTCGTTGGGCATCACCGGAAATCTCAAGACGATGCAGCTCGGAGAGCTGCTGCAGTGGCTCTCGCTCGGCTCGAAGACGGGGACTCTCCTGATCGACGGCCACGGAGTCGAGAAACGCATTTACTTCCAGGACGGCCGCATCGCCTCGAGCTCGTCCTCGGATCAGCGCGAGTACCTCGGCCACTTCCTCGTCTCGCACGGTTTCATCACCGAGGAAGAGCTCAAGATGGCCATGGAGGTTCAGGAGGAGTCCCAGATCCTGCTCGGCAAGATCCTCGTGATGATCAACGCCATCGCCGAGGCCGACCTGCTCCGCCTCATGAAGAAGAAGGCGGAAGAGTCCATCTACGACATTTTCCTCTGGACCGAGGGCGACTTCGAGTTCGTCGAGGGGGCCCTGCCGGACCAGAAAATGGTCCCCCTCTCGCTCGACGTCACGGGGATCATCATGGAGGGCATGCGGCGGTACGACGAGTGGCAGGTCATCCGCCAGCGCGTGCCGGACTCGTCGGTCACGCCCGAGATCGTGCGGCAGCTCGACATGGACGTCCTGGCCGACCGCGAGAAGCTGATCGTGCCCTACGTCGACGGCCAGAGGACGGTCGAGGAGATCGCGCTCCACACCCACAACGCGGAATTCACGGTCTCCAAGTTCATTTCGGAAGGGCTCCGGACCGGCAGCATGCGCCTCGTCGCCAGCCGCCCGGAGACGCCGGCCTCTCCCGCCCTCGGCCCGGGGGTGTCGGAAGTGGACCACTTCCTCCAGCGCGGACGCGCTCAGTTGAAGGAGGACCCCCAGGCCGCCTACCGCATGTTCAAGGTCGCCCACGAGCTCGATCCGTCCGACGGGCGCGCGGCCGAAGCGCTGCGGGAAGCCGAACGGGAGATCAAAGCCGCCCTCGAGCGCGACGGCGTGTCCGGCGAGAAGGTGCCCGAGCTCGCGATCTCGATGCAGAACCTGACCCAGCGGCCCTTTTCGCCCCACGAGGGTTTCGTGCTGTCCCGCATCAACGGCCAGTGGGACGTGAAGTCGATCATGAAAATCTCGCCGATGAAGGAGCTGGAGGTCCTGATGATCTTCCACAAGTTCCTGAGGGACGGGGTGATCCACTTCAAGGGCCGGTAGCCCGGAGCGTGCGGCCCGCCGCCCCGTCGTAGAATGAGGGATTCGGAGGGCAACGGACTGATGCGGGCCTCGCCAGAGCAGCCGCGGGCGTTTCACCTGCTTCAGGTAGGTGTGTGTGCCGGAGGCGCGGCCCTGCTCGCGCTCCTCTCCCCCGGCATCCCCTGGGAGAGGCTCCCGGAGATCGTCTTCTTCACGGCCCTGGGCGTCCTTGCCTTTCGCCTGCGCGTCCGCACGGGCGCCAATTACGTCGGCCTCGAGGCCGCGGCCCTGGGCCCGGCGATTCTCCTGCTCCACTCCCCCGGCGCCGCGATGCTCGTGTGCGTCGTCGCGGACGCCATGGCCAAGCTCATCGGCCGCAACCGCCGCTGGACGCTGTCGAGCGTTTTCGACCTCGCCCAACTTTCGATCGCGTACGCCGCGGCCGCCCTCTTCGCCGACGCTCTGCACGCGGCCGGCAGCGGCCCGGTGGCCATCGGGGCCCTCGCGGTGGCGGTCCTGCTCGCCTTCTACCTCGTGAACACGGGCCTCGTCTTCGGCTACCTCGAGCTGTCGGGGGTCGTCCCGCGCCAGCGGCTCCCCGAGATCGCGCTCTTCCAGTTCGTCGCGCTCGTGCTTCTGGCTCCGATCGTGATTCTCGAGGTCCTCGTCTACCCGATGTACGGCGTGGTCGGGACCCTCCTCGCGTTCTTCCCGGTCGTGCTGGCGTCCGTCGTCCTGCGAGACCTGTCCACAATGGAGCGCCGCGTGGAGGAAGTCTCGCGCCAGAACCGCGAGCTCGACGTCATGCGCGACATTTCGGTCACCTTCGGCGTGAGCGCGCGCGTGGACCGCTACGAGCGGGTCTTCGCCGCCGTCGCGCGCCTGCTCCCCGTGGACGCGATGGCCATCCTGGAGTGGACGGGAGGCACGGAGGACGACCTCGTCCTGCACCTGTCGGAGGGCGCCGACGCGACGCGCGGCGAGGTGCTCGCCTGGGCCCGGCGCAGCCGCCTCGACGAGCGGCGCGTCGACCGCGCGGCGGGTTTGAGCGAGACCGCGGTGGGTGACGCCCGCGAGGTGCGGCTCGGCTCTCGCACTCCCTACCAGGTGCGCGTCGCCCTCTCCACGTTCGAGATGCACGCGGGGCTTCTCGTCCTGGAGAGCGCCTCGCCCGCCCTCCACTCCTCCGAGTCCCTGGCCTCGCTCCGGACGATCGCGGATCACATCGCCGTCGTTCTCCAGGACCGCTCCATCCGGGAGCAGATGCAGGACCTCTCGGAACGCAACCGCGAGCGTGCGGAGACGCTGGACCAGATCCTCGAGATCTCCAACGACCTGAAACGCAACCGCACGCCCGACGACCTCTTCCAGTCGATCGCTTCGGCGGTGGCCCGCAGCCTCGGGTTCCAGCAGGTCGTGCTCTCGCTCTACGACCGCGAAACGAACACCTTCACGCCGCGCGCGCACTTCGGCATGGACGAGAGCTGGGAGGCGCTGCGCGGCGACAGCGTGCCGGCCGAGCAGATCACCAAACTCTGGAACGACCGCAACCGCGTGTCGAAGTCCTACCACGTGCGCGACCGCGCCCCGCGAGAGGGCGCGTTCGCGGGGGCCGCCGCCTCCCGCCGCGTCCTCGCCGCCGGGGACGAGAGCTGGAGCCCGAACGAGCTTCTCTGGATCCCGCTCTACTCGGAGGACCGCCTCCTCGGCTGCCTCCGCGTCGACGACCCGCGCAACGGCAAGTCGGCGACCCTCGAGACGATCCGCTCCCTCGAGATCTTCGCCAACCAGGCCGTCGCCTCGATCGAGAACGCCCGGTCCTTCAACGAGGCGCGCGAGCAGTCGATCCGCGACTCCCTGACGGGCGCCTACAACCACCGCCACTTCCAGGACGTCCTCCAGCGCGAACTCGGCCGGGCCGAGCGCCTCGGCCGCCCGCTGACGGTGGTGATGCTCGACATCGACGACTTCAAGTCGATCAACGACCGCTTCGGGCACCCCGTCGGCGACGCCATCCTCCAGGGAATCGTCGGCGAGATCCGCAGCGAGGTCCGTGGCGACATGGACCTGCTGGCCCGCTACGGCGGCGACGAGTTCGCGCTGGTGCTTCCGGAAACGCCGGCGGCCGAGGCCGTGATCGTGGCCGAGCGCGTACGGCGCCGCGTGGACGAGCGGCTCTTCCGGATGCCGGAATCCCACCAGGTGCTACGCGCGACGGTCTCGATCGGCCTGGCGACCTACCCGGACGACGCCGCGGAAAAGCGCGATCTGGTCGAGAAGGCGGACGCCGCCCTCTACCGCGCCAAGCACGGGGGGAAGAACGCCGTGGTCGCGACCTCGGAGCCGGGCCCCGGGCAGCTTCCGCTCTTGCCGCACTGAACGTCGCTGCCGCTCGCTGCGCTCGCTCTCGCTCCCGCGTCGCGCGCCTCCTCCTCCCTTCGGTCGGAGACTTCGCGCGACGCGAACTTCGGCCACAGTGCCGCGAGCCGAGCCGCACATGGCCTGTCATCCGGAGGGGCGATCCCCTCGGGCGCCAAGCCCGGCTTGATCAGCGGGAGACGGCGGGTGAATTCTTGTCGAAGAAGCGCAGGGGCCAGTCCTTCGCTTCGCCGGCGTAGTCGACGCCGATGCGCGGGCAGACACCGAGGCGCGGGCGGGGGCCGCGGCGGGCGAAGATCCGGATCCCGCCTTCACCGAGAAGATCGAGTCCGCTGTCCGCCGTCGTGATCCCGAGCGCGGCGCACAGTTTCCCCGGGCCGGCCATCAGACTCGGCGGCGCAACCGCGGGTCCCTGGGCCGCGCGCAGGAGCACCGCCTCCGGGACGCCTTCGCGCCGCGTCACGACGTTGGCGCAGTCGTACATCCCGTACACGAGGAAGACGTACAGATGACCGCCGTCGGCATACATCGGCTCGACCCGCGCCGTGCGCCGGCCGCCCCAGGAGTGGGAGGCGCGGTCTCCGGGGCCGACGTAGGCCTCGGTCTCGACGATCCGGCCGCCATACCAGCGGCCGCGCCACCGGCGGGCGATCCACGCGCCGACCAGGCTGCGCGCCACCACGACCGTCCCGCGGCGGTAAAAGCCGCGTTGCGGCTCGACGAACGAGAGCCCTTCCGGATCCAACGCCAGGCGGGGGTCCGGCCGATTCTTCGCTATCATGCGCTGTCCCGGCACGCCGAAAGGATCCCATGAACATCCTCGTCACGGGGGGCGCAGGCTTCATCGGTTCGCACATGGCGAAGCGGCACCTCGCCGACGGCCACCGCGTGGTCATCGTGGACGACCTCTCCAGGGGCCGGCGGGAGCGGCTCCCCGAGGCGGCGCGCTTCCTCCGGGCCGACATCGCCGAGGCCGATCTCGAGCCCCTGCTGCGCGAGGAACAGATCGCCTTCGTCTCGCACCACGCCGCCCAGATCGACCTGCGGCATTCGGTCGCCGACCCGATCGGGGACGCCCGCGCCAACATCATCGGCAGCCTCAAGCTCTTCGAGGCAATGCGCCGCGCGGGTACGCGGCACGTCCTTTTTTCCTCGACGGGCGGGGCCATCTACGGCGAGCCCGAGGGCGGCAGGCCCGCGACCGAGAGTCACCCGACGAACCCGATCTCCCCGTACGGCTGCGCCAAGCTCTCGATCGAGAAGTACATGCACTACTACCGCGTCGTGCACGGCTTCCAGACGCAGGTCTTCCGCTACGCCAACGTCTACGGCCCGTGGCAGGACGGGACGGGAGAAGCCGGGGTCGTCGCGATCTTCTCGGAGGCGATGCTCGGCTCCCGGCCGCTGAAAATCAACGGAGAGGGCGAGCAGACGCGCGATTACGTCTACGTCGCAGACCTCGTCGAGGCCGCCAGCCGCGCTTCCCGCAGCAACCGCAGCGGAGTCTGGAACCTCGGAACGGGCGTGGAGACCTCGGTCAACCGACTCTTCGCGGTCCTGGCCGCCGAGTATGGGTATACGCCGACGCCGCCCCACGTTCCGGCGCCCGCCGGCGAGCAGATGCGCAGCGTCCTCGACGGATCCCTCGCGCGCCGCGAGTTCGACCTGCCGCCGTGGACCCGGCTGGAGGACGGCCTCGCGGCCACCGCTGCGTTCTTTCGGAGCCGCCAAAAGACTTGAGCCGTCAGGCGAGCTTCGGAACGGCCAGGCTTCCGGTCGTCCGGCGCTCTTCCACGACGGGAGCGGGCCCGTGGTGGCGCTTGATGATGACCACGGTCATGTCATCCTCCGGCTCGCCGCCGCCCGCCCACTCGCGCACGACCCGCACCAGCTCCCGCGCGATCTCGTCGCAGGGCCGCTCGCGCACCTCGAGGAACGCCCGCGACAGGCGCCCGGTCCCGAACTCCTCCCCGTCCTTGCCGTGCGCCTCGACCATGCCATCGGTGTAGAGGAGCAGGGCGTCCCCGGGGGCGAAGCTGCGAAAACCGCGCGCGTAGGTGGCGTTGGGGGTGGGGCCGAGCACCAAGCCCGTCTGGATGAGCGGGGTCACGCTGGCGCCGTGGAAGTGAAGCGGATGCGGGTGCCCGGCGTTGACGTACATGATGCTGCCGTTGTCCTCGATCTCTCCGTAGAAGAGCGAGACGAAGCGGGTCGTCAGCCGGGACTCGTGGATGATGCGGTTCAGCCGCTCGACCGTGCGCACGATCTTGAAGTCACGCTCGACCGCCATCCGGAGCCCCGTGTAGACGTCGCGCACCTGGAGCGCCGCCGGAAGCCCGTGGCCCGAAGCATCCGCGATCGCGATCCCGAGGATCCGGTCGGACACCGGGATGAAGTCGAAGTAGTCGCCGCCGACGAGCTCGGCCGGCGTGGTGTAGCCCGCCACCTCGAGCTCCCCCCGGCGCAGGGCCCGCTTGGGAAGGATGGACATCTGGATCCGCCGCGCCTCCTGGAGCGCGGAGACGTAGCGGTCCTGCCGCAGCTTCCCGTCGACCGCCAGCCGCAGGATGCCGAGCGACGCGATCAGGTCGTCCTCGGGCGCCGCCGGATCCACCGAAAACGCCAGGATGTATTCGTCGTCGCCGACCGCGATCGCGGCGAAGCGCTCGGCCCCGAGCCGGCCCTCGAGCTCCGCATCCACTCCGGGCGCGGTCAGATCCATGACGACGACGCCCTCGTCCACGACCCTCTCGATGGGCGGGTATTCCGCGGGGATGACGAGCCCCGGCGTGATCGCCGGGACGTCGCCGAAGGTGCGGACGAGCTCGTAGCCGCCGTCGCGGCGCACGTACAGGCGGCCTCCGCTCAGGCCGAGCTCCGAAAACTGTTCGACGATCGTCGAGGCGGTCTGCATGATCGTCGCGGACGGATCCGCCGCGCGCTCGATGGCCTCGATCGCCTTCTCGACCTTGCGGAACAGAAATTTGCCGGTGGCCATGGAGGCGGGATTCTAACCCGGGACATCGGGACCCCCGCGTCGCATCGCGGGGTCATGCGGCGCGCCGGCCCGGCACCGGCGGGGAGGCGCTAGGCGGTCGCGGGAATCGTCGCCGCGACGAGCGCCGCGGGCCTCTCGCGCTCGTTCGGCTGATCATCGCGGATCTTGCCGTCCTTCAGCCGCACGATCCGTCGGGCATGCGCCGCGATGTCCTCCTCGTGGGTGACGAGGACGATCGTGTTGCCGCGGGCATTCAACTCGGCGAAGAGCGCCATGATCTCGTTGCCCGTCTGCGAGTCGAGATTTCCCGTCGGCTCGTCGGCGAGGAGGATGCTCGGGTCGTTGATCAGCGCGCGCGCGACCGCGACCCGCTGCCTCTGGCCTCCCGACATCTCGTTGGGCGTGTGGTTCATCCGGTCGGCCAGGCCGACCGCCTTGAGCGCCCGAATGGCCCGCTCGCGGCGGTCCTTCTTCGAGACTCCGCCGTACACGAGGGGCAGCTCCACCTGCTGCAGCGCCGAGGTCCGGGGCAGCAGGTTGAAGGTCTGGAACACGAAGCCGATCTCCTGGTTGCGAATGGCAGCCAGCTCGTCGTCGGTCATGCGGGCGACCTCCTTGCCGTTCAGGACGTAGGAGCCGGAGGTGGGCGTGTCCAGGCAGCCGATTAGGTTCATGAGCGTCGACTTTCCGGAGCCCGACGGGCCCATGATCGCGACGTACTCCCCGCGCTCGACGCCCAGGGAAACGCCGGCCAGGGCAGGCACCTTCTCCTCGCCCATCTGGTAGACCTTCGCAATGTCCCGGATGTCGATCAGCATGCGTTCGGGAGCCCCCTGCCGGATACTACGATTTTCGCCCCAGAGTGTTTCGGGGTTCGGCGGCCCCGCCGGCCAACCCGTTCTAGGAGAAGAGGATCCCGAGGCCGGTCTTGCCCAGAACGTACAGGCCCCAGAGGGAAAGGACGAGCGCCGCCATCCTGCCGCGCGACGCCTTCGCCGCCGCCGAGAGGCCGAGGACGAGCAGGCCCATGGTCCAGAAGGACAGCAGGTCGAACGACGAGAGCAGTGAGTGCAGCGTCTTGTCGGCGTGCCGGCTGACGAGGAATCCCGGATTGGTGCGGAGGATGTCGTCGAGGCTCTGCGGATCGATGGTCGAGCGCCCCCAGAGGATCGCGAACATCGCGATCGAGGCGACGACACCCGGAAGGTAGGCGTGCGCCGTGACCCCGAGCGACTGCCGGAAACGCAGCTCCCAACCGAAGGCCTGGCACGCCATCCAGAGCGCCCCAGCCGTGATGACGGCGATGATCGTGGGCACCGCGACCGCGATCACCTCCCAGAGCCAGGCAAACTTGCGGGAGCCCTCGACCGCCTGGTCGATCTGGGCGTCCGTCAGCTTCTGTTCGCGATGCGAGCTGCTCTCGACGATCACGCTCCTCCAGTCGGTTCTCGACAGGACCAGCTCCGAGACCAGGAACGACAGGGCCGTCCAGAGGACGAGGGGAACGAGAAAGGTCGGCTTTGCGGCGATCGCCGCGAAGGTCCGCACCGGAGACACGAAGGCCCCGACCAGCCGCCCGAGAGCGGAGTCGGGGCCCGGGGAGGGCGGCGTCGCCGCCGCGGCCTCCTCCACCATTACGGCGCGGCGCTCGTCGAGGGCTGCAGCGCCGTCTTGATCAGGTCGTTCCGGGTCTCGAAGGCCGGGGGCGTCATCTCGGGCATACCCTCGATCTTGATCGCCTTCCAGTCGAGGTTGTCGGCGATCGCGTCGTGGTAGGCGGACACCGCTTTGCGGTAGATCACCAGGGCGTTCAACTCGCGGGACCGCGCATCGGAGAGGGCCGTCTGGAGCTGAGAGACCTCGAACCCGGTGGTCATTCCGTTCTCATACTTCTTGCGCGCCGCATCGAGGTTGCGCTCGGCGAGCTCCCGGCCCTTCGCGGCCGCCACGATCGACTTCTCGGCGGTGTCGATGGCGCGGTGGGCGTTGCGGACCTCCACGACCACGTTCTGCTCGGTCGTCGTCAGGGACGCCTTGTTCGAGTCCAGCTGGTACCTGGCGGCGCCCCGCTGTCCCACGGCGTACCGGTTGAAGACCGGATACGAAACCGTCAGGCCGATCGACCAGTTCTGGAAGAATCGGTTGAGGGTCTGCTGGTAGGCGGTCCCGAGGCCATTGTTCGCGATCACGATGGGCTGCGGCGGCGGGACGTTCGAACACGCGGGAGGGGGACTCAGCGAGGTGCACGGATCGAAGAAGAAGGTGCCGCCCTGTCCGAGCGTGCCGTAGTTGCCAACGAGGTTCACGCTCGGCAGGACCTGGTTCGTCCAGTAGTCGAGGCGGACTCTCTGGGAATCCACGGTATAGGCCGCCTCGATGATCTCCGGCCGGCGGGCCAGCGCCGTGCTCATGCCTTCCTCCAGCTGGAAGCGATCCTGGGCGACACGGACCGGGTCAACCGGAATGATCGGATCGGGCAGCCACTTCGCCGGATCGACGGTGATGAGCCGCTTGAGCTGGTCCTGCGCGAGCCCGATCGCGCCCTCGGCGTTGATGATGTCCTGGTCCGCCGTGGCGATGTTGACCTCGGTCTGCACGATGTCGATGGGCGCGAGCGAGCCGACGTCGATCTTGATCTTCGTGATGCGGTTCAGCTCGATCGCGATCGCCTTGGCTTCGAGCTTGACCTTCAGGTTTTCGTAGGCGTAGGCCAGGTCCCAGTACGCCTGCTCGACGGCGTCGACGCCGGTCTGCACGCTTCGCACGAACTGCTGATAAGCCGTGTCGCGCTGATTCTTGGCGATGTAGATCTGCCACTTCGTGGCCGTCATCCCGAAGTTGCGCAGCAGCGGCTGGGTCATCGTCAGCTGAAGGCCGGCACTGAAGGACGGATTGACGTCGAAGAAGCTCGAATTCGTCGCCAGACGTCCGCCGGTCGTGCCGATCGAGAACGTCCCGCCCCACGGAGCCAGTTGCGTCACGCTGCCGCCGTAGTTGTAGGTGTCCTGGTTCACGCTGACCGGCGCGCCCGACAACGCGCTCGAGGAGGGCGTCGCCTGGTGATTCCGGTTCGCGAACCCCTGCAGGAGCGGATCGAAGATCCCGTCCGCCGACGTCAGCTGAAATTGCGAGGCCTCCGCCGCGTTGATCGTCACGTTCAGGTCCTGATTGTTGGACAGGGCCAAACCGATCGCCTGGTCCAGCGTGAGGCGCACGCCCTCGAGGTCTCGGGTCGGCAGGTTGACGGGACTGCGCTGGCCGGGAACCGCCGAGAGAACGGACCCCGACTGGGCGCTCAACGCCCCGCCGACGGAAATCAGCAGCACCGCGGCGGCGAGCGTCACGCGAAGGGCCCGGGAAGTGTCCAAACTCTTCATTCCATGACTCCTTTGTCTAGCCATCTACGCAATCCGGTGGTGGAAAGTTTCGGAAGAGTCCTTCATATCACCCCATCTCGCCCGGGTAAAAGCACGCGACACGGCGCCCCGGCTCGATCCTGGCGAGGGCCGGCGCCTCTGCGGCGCACCGCGGCCGCGCGATCGGACAGCGCGGGTGGAACCGGCAGCCCGGCGGCGGGTCGACGGCCGACGGCGGCTCGCCGGGCAGCGTTCGGACCG
>DATMNJ010000043.1:0-2823 GCA_035569175.1 Thermoanaerobaculia bacterium
AGGGGGAAATGCCCGATCTCGGTAAAAAGTACGACTGCTTCAACTGCCACACGAAGTTCTACAACCTCGGCAAGCCCGAGCCGATCTGCCCGAAGTGCGGCGCGAACCAGAAGAACGCGAAGTCCGACGACGCGCCGCCCCCGGCGCCGCGGCCGCCGCGCCGCTCCGCTCTTCTCGAGACGATCCCCGACGAGAACCCGCCGGAGTTCGGTGAGGAAGCCCCGGCCGATCCCGAAGAGGCCGACCTCGACGACGACGAGCTCGAGGAAGGCGAGGAAGCGCGCGAAGCGGACGACGAAGACGAGGAGTACTAACTCGGCCCGCGGTCACGGGCCGGTCGCCTACCTCTCCCTCGGATCCAACCGCGGCGGACGCCGCGCCCGCATCGAGCGCGCCCTGGCCGCGATCTCCCGCTTCGCCCCCGTCCTCGCCGTGTCGGCGTTCTATCGGACCGAGCCCGTCGGCTTCGCCGCGCAGCCCTTCTTCTGGAACGTGGTCGCCGCGATCCGCTGGACGGGTAGCCCCGCGCGGCTGCTGCGCCGGCTGCAGGCGGTCGAGCGCTCCGTCGGACGGACACCGACCTTCGCCAACGGGCCGCGCGAGATCGACATCGACATCCTGGATCTGGCTGGACGCCTCCGGGCGGCACCGGACCCGGTGCTGCCCCACCCCCGGCTGGCCCGCCGCCGCTTCGTGCTCGCGCCGCTGTCCGAGGTCGCGCCCGGATGGCTCCACCCCGCGTCGGGCCGGACGGTCGAGGCGCTGCTCGCGCGCCTGCCGCCGAGGCCGCGGGCGACGCGGCTTACTTCCAGTCCGCGAGGGTTTGCCGCGCCAGCTCCTGCATCGAGAGCTCCTCGACGAGGCGCTGCGGCGAAGGCGAAGCGGCGACCAGAGCCTGTTCGATCGCCACCGCCTCCGCCTGCTCCTTCGCGTCGCCGCGGTGGAGGGCCTCGGCGAGGAAGTGGCGGTTCGCGAAGTTTCGCGCGTTGACCTGGTTGGCGAGCCGCAGGTATTTCAGGGCCTCGTCGTGCGAGACCCATCCGGTGATGAACGGGATCCACGGCGCCTGGTCGTGCAGGCGGCCGACGATCCGATAGCCGCCGCCCTCTTCGAACTCGGGATCGAGGCCGATCACGGTGAGGCCGTAGTCCCGGATCTTGTCGGCGGCGCCCTTGCGGGCCGCCTCGAGCGCGCCGCTGGCGACCGCCCACTGGCCCCAGCAGGCCGCCGCCCAGTAGAAGGTCGGTGCGGCGTCCGACCGGTCCTTCAGGTTTCCGGCCAGAGCTTCCGGCCCGAACTCGATGAAGCCCTTGATGCCCTTCTCCTCGAGGCTCGAGTCGAGGATCGCGACCGCGTCGTCGCCGACGCGCTTGGCCTTCTCGAACACCGCCTTCTTCGAGTCGTCGTCGAGTCCCGTGTAGCAACCCTTGAAGTAGAGCGCCCGCATCAGCTTCCACCGGGCCTCGACGTAGTGCGGGTCCGCCGTGGCCTTGTCGTACAGGGCGATCGCCTGGTTGATCATGCCCGGGCTCGCCTTCGCGCCGACGCGGCCTTCCTGGCGGCGCAGGTACAGGGCATCGGCCTCGGCGACCAGCGGATTCTGGGCGAACTGCTGCGGGCGGTCGGTGACCGACGACGGGCCCGACGCCTGTTGGGCGAGTGCGGCGGGGGCGCAGAGCCCGACGAGCGCGGCGATGCGAAGCGCAGGCCTCATGGCTTCCAGTTTACACGGAGCCGGGCGCGCTAGACTCGCAGCCGGAGGCAGCCATGACGGACGCCAAGCCGGTTCCCGTGAAGGTCACGATCGACGAAGCCACCGCGGAGGGGCACTACGCCAACTTCGCGAACATTCTGCACAACCCGACCGAGTTCGTTTTCGACTTCGGCCGCGCCGTGCCCGGCCGCACCGACGTCAAGGTCGTCAGCCGCATCCTCACGACCCCGTTCCACGCCCGCCAGCTCCTGCGCGCGCTGCAGCAGAACATCGAGCTCTACGAGCGCCAGTACGGGCCGATCCGCTCCGACTTCCAGGTCCCGCTGCTCGAGACGACGGATACGCCGACGAACTAGCCGGCGCCCGTCTCCGATCGGCCCTTCCGAATGACCCCTCCGCCGACGACCAGGTCGCCGTCGTAGAAGACGCACGACTGCCCGGGCGTGACGGCGCGGACGGGAACGTCGAATGCGACGCGCGCGGTGCCCGGCTCGCCCGGGGTGACCGTCGCCGGGACCTCGGCGGCCCGGTGCCGCACGCGGGCGCCGACGCGCAGGGGGCCGGCCGGAGTCTCCCAGAGGAACCGCACGCCGCCGAGCGTCGCCTCGGAGGTCTCCAGGGCGCGGCCCGGCCCGACGACGACGCGGTTGGCGGCAGCGTCCAGGGAGAGCACGTACAGCCGCTCCGACGCGGCCACCCCGATGCCGCGTCGCTGGCCGATCGTGAACCGGAAATGCCCGTCGTGAGTGCCCAGGCGCTCGCCCGAGGCGTCCTCGATCGGGCCCGCCGCCGGCGGCGACGTCAGCCCGAGCGGGGAGGCGTGGGCCGCCACGAAGTCGCCCACGCGGGTTCCCTGAGGCACGAAGCAGATTTCCTGGCTCTCCTCCTTGTCGGCGGTCGGAAGGCCCGCCCGCCGCGCGTGCGCGCGCACCTCGGTCTTGGTCAGGCCGCCGACCGGAAAGCGGGCCGCGGCAAGCTGCTCGGGCGTCAGGTCGTAGAGAAAATAGGACTGGTCCTTCTCCGGGTCGAGGCCCTTGCGCAACACGGCGCGCCCGAGCACGGGGTCCGTCTCGGCCCGCACGTAGTGCCCCGTCGCGACGGCTTCGCAG
>DATMNJ010000044.1:0-12150 GCA_035569175.1 Thermoanaerobaculia bacterium
GAGGGTTCGGGCGACGAAACGCGTCTGACGGTCTACTTCGACCGCGCCGGCAAGAAGAAGTTCATGGCGCGGTACGCGGACCTGACGCCGGCGTAGATTTTTCCTGGCGCGGTCTGGCGCCCGAGATCCGGTCGGCGCGCCGGGCGATTCTTTCGAAGCCAATCGCGCGAGCGTCGGTGGCGACGGCGGCCGCTTCCGCGGAGCCGGTCCGGGGGTCCGCATCGAGCTCGGCGGCGGCCAGGCGCGTTTCGAGCGGCAGGTCCTTCCGGCTCGTTTCTCGAGCGAGTCGGCTCGCGGTCTGGAGGGCGGAGCGCGCGGAGTCGGGATGGCCGTCGAGATACTCGACGCGAGCTCGGGCGAGGAGCACCCGGACCCGAGCGTCGTTCGGCGTCTTCTCGTCCATGAGCCGGCGAGCCGTCTCGGCGCACTGCGTCGCCTCGGCGCGGCTCCCGCTCACCAGGAGCGCTTCGGCCTCCGCCGCTTCGGCGGTCGCCTGATCCGGATGGCGGCCCGTTCCGGCAAAACCCACGGAGGCGCTTCGCGCCAGCTTGCCGGCCTCTTCGCCCCTGCCTTCCTCGATCCGAAGCCGGGCGGTCAACAGCTCGCTCTCGGGGACCGTGTACTCGTGAAGCTTGCGCCGGACCTCCAGCGACTCGGCGAACAACCGGTCGGCCTCGTCGAGCCGGCCGCGCTCGAACGCGATGGTTCCGAGCTCGACGACGTGTTGTGCGTTCCAGCTCTCATCGGCCCTCTTCCGGCTCGCCTTCAGAGCCTCTTCGGCCACCGATGCGGCTTCGTTCAGCCGTCCCTGCGCCTGGAGCGCCGCGACCAGGCCGCTGTAGCCGTCGTGAATGTAGCTGCCGTAGTCGCCGCTGTCCTTGCACATCTTCAGCGCCTCGCGGTGGAGCGCGACCGCATCGTCGAGCTTTCCCTGGCCCGCGCGAAGGACGCCCAGGGCGTTCAACCCCCAGGGAAGCTGGCGCCGATCGGGGATGGCGCGCCAGATGGAATTCGCTTCGACGACGAGTCTCTCCGCTTCGGCCGTGTCCCCCTGGAGCTGGGCGACGCGCGACAGGCTCGCGACGGCTGCGGCCTTTTGCAGGACGAAACCGATCCGGTCGGCCGCCGCAATTCCCCGGCGGAACGAGGCGCCCGCCCCCTCGATGTCTCCCTCCTCGAACTGAAGGTTGCCCAGGATGTGGGCGGCGCGCGCCTCCCCGCCGGAGTCACCCGCCTGCGTGAAAATCCGCAAGGCCTCTTCGACCGGCTTTTTGTCTACCTTTCCGAGTGCCTGGAGCGCATCCGAACGATCGAGGAGGGCCGTTGCCTCCAGGAGGACTTCCCGGCGGGCCCTGCTTTCGGCGAGGCCTCGTTCGGCGGCCGCGAGGGCCGCCTTCGGGTCGCTGCTCATGAGGATTCCCCATTCGAGCAGGTCGATCCGCGGGTCGTTTCCAGCCGGAGGGGGGAGCCGGTGTAACCGCCGCACGACGAGCAGCGCTTCGCGCGCACGCGACGCATTGAGCTCCGTGTTCGCCAGACGAAGCCCGTTCTCCAGATCGCCCGGTGCGATCCGGTCGAGTTCCTGACAGATCGCGATCGCCTTGTCCCACTCCTTGTTGGCGGCCCTGTAGGCAGATTCCACCCCCAACCGCTCTTCGGCGGGCAGAGCCGCGGATCTCTGAAAGGCCTGCTGGAGCTCGAGGCGCGCCTTCTCCTCGTAGCCGAGAGCCGCGTAGGCGCGCCCGAGCGCCGAATGGGCGAGGGGAAACTCCGGCTCTTCTGCGACCGCCCGAACCAGCAGGTCCCGTGCCCCGAGCGAGTCGGCAGAGCGGAGCTTCTCGAGACCCTCCGAATAGTGCTGAAGCGCCGTCGGGTCGCGGGGAAGCGTCGCACGCGCCTGCTCGGCGCTCGCCGGGGACGGACCGGGCTCGCGGAGGGCGAGGCGCAGCCGAGATCCGAGCGAGGACACCAGGTCGAACAGGCGCGACGAATCCCCCATTTCGGAGAACGCGCTGAGGGTTTCGCCGCTGCGCGCGTCCTGGGCGAGCACATCGATGCGGATCTGAGCTTCCGCGCCCGGCCCTCCGCTCACCGCGACATAGGAGCCGCTCACGATTTCGTCGACGGGAGACAGACGGCGCAACCGGGCGAGCGACTCCGGGGAGAGGCTCGCCACCGACTCGAGCGCCAGGTCTCGCCGCAGATGCGCCGCGCTCTCGGACGGCAGGATCCGGTACGTGGTTCCGGCGGAGAGCTCGGAATGGACCATCTCCGAAAGAGCCGTCGCGACCCAGTCGAGATCTTTGCGGCCCGAAAGATTCGAAAAGCCGAGTACCGAGATCGTGCGCCGCGCCGCGGCTGCCCGGGACTCGGGCGTGTCGCGCGCCCGTCGCGCGGTGAACACCGCGACCGCGAGGGCGACCACCAGCGTGGCCCCCATGGCGAGCCCGATGAACCGCCAGGGCCTGCGGCGCCTACGCTCCGGGATCCCACTCGGCGACGGAACCGGCAGGGGCGACGCGGCCGCCGCCTCGTGAGACGGTTCGCGCTCGGGCGCGGCCGCCGCCTCGCGAGACGGGACTGGCTCGGGCGCCGCCGCTTCCCGGGCTCTCGTGACCGTGGCCACGAAACGGTAGCCGACCCGCGGAATCGTCTCGATGTAGGTCCCGGTTTCGTCGCCTTCCCCGAGCGCGCGCCGGATCAGCCAGATGTTCTTGTTGAGATTCGTCTCGTCCACCACCGCGTCGGGCCACAGCTGGGACAAGAGGTCCTGCTTGGAGACCAGGTGCCCCGCCCGGCGGACGAGGAGAACGAGCGTTTCGAAGACCTTCGGCTTGAGAGGAATCGGGCGGTCCCCCTCGCGCAGCGAGTGCTCCGCCACGTCCAGGCGGAAACGGCCGAACTCGAAGATCTCGTTCTGCGTCAAGGCCTTGAATCCTTCGATTTTTCGACGACAGAAAGACCAAGGATAAACGACAAATCGGTTCAAGACGGCCCCGGGCCCGGCACCTAGGCTGGCCTCATGACCCGAATCGATCCGCCGAGCGAGGTCTGCCAACGCTGCGGCTGCCCGCTGGTTGGGAACGAGAGCTATTGCAGCCATTGCGGGCGGCGGCTCGATCCTCGGAGGCGGCGCGGCATCGCGCTCGTCGTGCTCGTGTCGCTCGTCGTGCTGGGCGCGGCGGGAACCTGCGTCTATCGGTCCAAGGCGCAGGCCGTGCCGCCCGCCGGCGCTCGTCCGAATCCACCCCGGCTCGCCTCATGACGGGGCGTGCCGTCTCAACGACCGGTTTTCCAAGGAGGCGCCGATGACTCTCCGGGCTCCCCACGCACCGCAACGATCTCTCGTTTTGCTCGCGCTCGCGCTCCTGTCGTCGAGCGTCGTTCGAGCCGCGTCGGTCGGGACCGCGTTCACGTATCAGGGGCAACTCCAGAACGCCGGTGTTCCGCAGAACGGACCGTGCGACTTCCGCTTCAAGCTTTTCGATGCCTTGACCAGCGGAAGCCAGGTGGGCTCGACCCAGACCCTGTCGAGCGTCGGCGTCGCCAACGGTCTCTTCACCGTGTCGATCGACTTCGGGTCGTTGGCGTTCAGCGGCAGCGCCCGATGGCTGGAGACCGGCGTCGCGTGTCCGTCGGGCGGTAGCTTCACGACGCTGGCGCCCCGGCAGGCAATGGCGCCCGCGCCCAATGCCATCTTCGCCGAGAGCGCCTCCGTCTTCACGGACGGCAGCACCTTGACCGGCAACGGTACGGGCGCCGCGCCGCTCGCGCTCGCGAACCCGCTGGGCCTGCTTCAGAACTCCGGCACCGCGACGATCACGGGGACCAACTTCGGTACTGGGGCGGGCGTCTATGGAAGCGGTGCTGGCGGGTACGGCCTCTACGGCGTCAGCGCCCTGAGCGTCGCCGTGTTCGGCGACAGCACGGGAAGCGATGGCGTCCACGGCCACACCACGTCGGGGCCGGCGGCGGGCGTCGCCGGCGTCAACGAGAGCTTCGGCGCGGGCGTGTACGGCCAGAGCAACGGAGGCGGGGCGGGCCTCTACGGCAACGGCACGACTTCCGGCGACGGCGTTTACGGGCGAGGCGACGGGCTCAACGGCGTCGAGGGCTATAGCGCGTTCAACACGGGCGTCCGCGGCAACAGCGGCAACGGCTATGGCGTGTGGGGCAGCAGCTCGACGTTCGACGGCGTTCACGGCGACACGTCCAGCAACTACAGTGCCGTCGCCGGGGTTAACGGGGCGAGCGGGGACGGCGTGTACGGGTACGCCGCCGGAGACTCCTCGCCCGGGGACGGAAACGGGGTCCACGCGGTCGGGACCCTGACTTGCTCCATCGAGGCCTGTGGCCCCGCCGGGTCCTATGCGCTGCTGGCGGAGGGAGTCGTGAGGATGACCGACTACGTGGCCATCCTCGGCGACCTGGACGTCGTCGGCGTCAAGAACTTCGTCATGCCGCATCCCACCGACGCCTCCAAGGAGATCGTCTTCACCGCCCTCGAAGGCCCTGAGTCCGGGACCTATTTTCGGGGGACGACCCGGCTCCTCGGCGGCTATGCCGAGGTCGCCGTGCCCGAGAGCTTTCGCCTGGTCTCCTCGGAACAGGGCCTCACGGTCGTGGCGACCCCGGTCGGAGCGCCCGCGATGATCGTCTGCATGAGCCGGTCCCTCGACAAGATCGTTTTCCAGGGCTCGGCGGACGTGGAGTTCGACTACATGGTCAACGGAATCCGGGCGGGATACGAGAACAGAGAGGTGATTCTGCCGAATCGGACCTTCGTGCCGCGGCGCGCCTCCGATCGGAGCCTGGCCGCGCTCCCGCCGGAGACCGTGCGGCGACTCAAGGCGAGCAAGATCCTGAACGACGACGGGACGGTCAACGAAGAGACGGCGCGCCGCATGGGTTGGGACAAACGCGCGAACTGGAACTCGGCCGAGCCCCAGCGGAATCGGTGAGGGGCGGCCATGAAAACGCTCCATCGGCTCTTCGCCCTGCTCGTGTTCCTGCAGGCTGGTTGGCTCGCGGGGCAAACCGGCGGTCCCTACGATCTCTCCTGGTCCAGGATCGCGGGAGGCGGCGTCACCTTCGAAGCCGGTTCGACCTACTCGCTCGGCGCGACGACGGGGCAGCAGGACGCCGGAACGATCTCGGGCGGCACGTTGACCTTGAACGGAGGCTTCTGGGCGGGCGCGGCCGTCGGATGCGGAGCAGCTACGCCGGCGATCACGGCGCCGTCGTTCGTCGCCGTGGGCGCGACGGGGGTCACGGCGAGCGCGACCAACGTCGCCGGCGCCACCTACGCATGGGTCCTGACCGGGGGAACGATCACATCGGGTCAGGGCACGCATCAGATCGGCTTCAGCGCCGGTCCGGCCGGGACCACCATGTCGCTCTCGGTCACGGACAGCGTCGGCTCCTGCGTGTCGCCGCCCGGCGCGACGCGGGTTCAGGTCGACTTCCTCGATGTTCCTCCGTCGGACCCCTTTCACGACTACGTGGACACGCTGGCGCGGGATGGCGTCACCGCCGGCTGCGGGGGCGGCAATTACTGCCGCAACGGCAACGTCACGCGCGCGCAAATGGCGGTGTTCCTGTTGAAGGGGCAGCACGGCTCGAGCTACGTGCCGCCGCCCTGCACCGGGGTCTTTCCCGACGTCGAGTGCACGCCGACGCCGGCCTTCGCGGTCGATTGGATCGAGCAGCTGCATGCCGAAGGAGTCACGGGCGGCTGCGGCGGCGGCGACTATTGCCCGGCCAATCCCGTCACGCGGGCGCAGATGGCGGTCTTCCTCCTGAAGGCAGAACATGGCTCGAGCTACGTGCCGCCGAGCTGCACCGGCATTTTCCTGGACGTCGAATGCACACCGGTCCCCGCCTTCGCGGTCGACTGGATCGAGCGACTCTTCGCCGAGGGCGTGACGGGCGGATGCGGCGGAGGCAACTACTGTCCGGCGAATCCTGTGACGCGAGGACAGATGGCCGTCTTCCTGGTCAAGACATTCCAGTTGCCCTGAACGGCGAACGTCCACATGGTCGAAAGGAAAGGAAGCAAGATGCTCATGAAAAGTGAAAAGGGGTTCGATATCGGCGGAGGATGCCCTTCGCGCTGGATGGCAGTAATCGTTTTCGCGATCGCGTTGACCCTGCCGGGGCGCGCCGCCTTTGGACAGATCTACAAGACGGTCTACGACTTCGGGGGCTCCCCCGATGGCGCGGAACCTCGAGCGGCCCTGCTTCATGCATCGGATGGGAACTTCTACGGGACGACCTGCGAAGGGGGCTTTCCGGGGCCGCTTCTGGGAACCGTCTTCCGCATGGATGCTCTGCACGATGTCAGCGTGTTGTACAAGTTCGCGGACGCGGGCGACGGGGGATGCCCGGTCGCCCCTTTGATCGAGTCCCGCGGCTACCTATGGGGCACGAGTCTCGCCCTGACTGGCCCTAGCGTCCTCTTTCGAACCGACTTCGTCGGTGACCTGGGAGTGGCCGCCACATTTGGGCTTTGTTGTCCGAGGCCGCCCGGGTTGACGGCGGTCTCCAGCGATCTGTATGGGATGGCCCCGTCAATCCTTGGGGAGCCTTTCGACGGCTTCATCTATGTCCTGGACTCGCTCGGCAATTTCACCGTGCTCCACAATTTCAGTGGACCGGACGGCGCCGACCCGAGCGGCGAGTTGACACTTGGCAGCGACGGCAACCTCTACGGCGTGACACGAGGCGGGGGTTCGCACGGCTTCGGCACCGTCTTCCTGGCGGACGGCGTCGGCAACGTCACCGTCCTGCACGCCTTCGCCGCTTTCGGAGACGGATCCTATCCTTCCGGGCGGCTGATCGAATCCGCCGGCTATCTGTACGGTACGACAGAGGAGGGGGGAACCTCCGGACTCGGCACGGTGTTCCGCGTCAACATCTCGACTTCCCCCGGTCTCGTCGAAATCCTGCACAGCTTCGGCGCAACGCCGAATGATGGAACTGACCCGTCCGGGAGCCTCGTGTCGTTGGGGGGCCTCTTCTACGGGACGACGCTCACCGGTGGCCAATTCTCCGGGGGAACGCTCTTCCAGATCGACTCCTCAGGAAGCACGACGATCCTGCACAACTTCGGCGGTGCCTTCGACGGGATCGGCCCTGAGCCCCTCGTCGCGGTCCCGCGTCCGGCCTTTTGCATTCTCTGCTCGGACCGTTTGTACGGAACGACGAACGCGGGCGGATTGAGCGGGCACGGAACGATCTATCTCTTCGACTTCTCGCCGTTCGCGGTCATCCACCTGCAACCGATCGCGGGGCCCGTTCGCGTTGCCCCCGGAGATCCGGTTCAGATTCGCGGAGAGGGGTTCTCGACGGGGCAGCCGGTATCCGTCATGATCGGGGGGCTCGCCGCAACGCGCGTCGAGGTGCTCGATCCGGAAACCATCAACGCCTTCACACCGGTAGACCTCCAACCAGGAACGCTCAATGACGTGACGGTCACGAGCCCCACCGGGCTTGCGCAGACCTTCGAGCACGCGTGGCTCGCCGACTTCCTGGACGTCCCCGAAGACGACCCGCTGCACGACTTCGTCGCGCGGGTCTTCCGAGCCGGCTTGATGGACGGCTGCGGCGCCGGAAACTTCTGCGAGGGCGAGTCGATCGATCGAGGCACGTTCGTGACGACGGCGCTGAAGGCCATACACGGCCCCGCTTGGCCGCCACCCGCTTGCACGGCCGAGTTCCGGGACGTCCCATGCCCCGGGCCGCAGGCGGATTGGATCGAGGCGGCCGTCGCCGAGGGGATCGCGCAACCGTGCGCGCGCAATCGGTTCTGCCCGAACCGCGAGCTGACGCGGGAGACGGCACCCGAGCTGCTCTTGAAGACGGAACACGGTGCCGACTACGTTGCACCGCCCTGCACCGGCGTTTTCAAGGATGTGCGTTGCCCGAGCAGCCATGCGGATGCCATCGAGCAGATCTATCGAGAGGGGGTCGTCGAAGCCTGCTCGGCGAATCCGCTGCGCTATTGCCCCAACCGCCGCGTCGAGCGCGGTCCGATGGCGGAGTACGCGGCGAAGGCGTTCCAAGTCCCGTAGCGCCTGCGTCCGTTCGGCGTCGGGCCGCTCGTGCGCGCCCGGCGCCCTCTCTTTCAGGTCCGCGCGATGAGCGCGATCATGCGGCCGGCCTTCGCGCCGTCACGCCGGTAGCTCGCGTAGGCCTCGCCGCCGCAGCGCGTGCATCCGGGGTGGACCGAGATGGCCTCGCGTGCCACCCCGGCCTCAACGAGCTGAGCGGCGTTGACGGCTCGTAAATCGAGGCGGTAGCCGCCGCCGCAGCCGGCGCGCACGAAGTCGCCGGCGAACTGGGCGGCGACCTCGCCGCCGACCTCGTAGCAACAGGCGCCGATCGAGGGGCCGATCCAGGCCCGGAGCGTCGCCGCTCGTGCGCCGAGACGGCCGAGCGCGGCGACGGCAGACGCCGCGACGTTCTTCGCCGAGCCGCGCCAGCCGGCATGCGCAGCGCCCACGGCGGCCGAGGCGGCGAGCAGGATCGGAACGCAGTCGGCGCTCTGGACGACGACGGCGGTCCCGGTGAGCGCCGTCGCGAGGGCGTCGCATTCGCCGACGTTCTCGGCGCGGCCGCCGGGTGCGCGGGCCTCGATCGTCGCCGACGCCGTGCCGTGCACCTGCGTGGCCCAGTGGATGGGAGTCGCCCCGAGGCCGAGGGCGCCGGCGAGCCGGCGCGCGAGAAACGCCGTCGGCGTCGCCTCGCCCGCGGGAGCGACGCCGCGTCCGGAAAACGCGACCACGATCCCCGGGGGCGCCGCAGCCGGCCTCCAGATGCGGACGCCGTCGAGGGTGTCGTCGAGCCAGCTCACGACGGCATTGTAGGGCGGCGCCGAGAGTTCCGGGCCGACGTGTTCGCGGCCGGTGCCATGCTAAGATTCCGCGGTGTCGGCCGTCGAAACGCCCCGCAAAATCAGCGTTTTTCCCGTCATCGGGCTCGAGGTCCACGCCCAGCTCCAGACCCGCTCGAAGATTTTCTGTTCCAGCCCGGTGACCGTGGGCGCGGCGCCGAACTCCGCCACCTGCCCCGTGTGCCTCGGGTTTCCGGGCACGCTGCCCGTCCTGAATCGCGAGGCCGTGACGCTCGCCCTGCGCCTGGCGACGGCCGCGGGCGCGACGATCCACCGGGAATCGCAGTTCGCGCGGAAGAACTACTTCTATCCCGACCTGCCGAAGGGCTACCAGATCTCGCAGTACGACCGGCCGTTCTCGACGGGCGGCGCGATCCGGATCGACACGCCGGACGGCGAGAAGGCGATTCGCCTGGTCCGCGCTCACCTCGAGGAAGATGCGGGCAAGCTGCTGCACGACACGCCGTTCGCGGACGTTCCCACCGACGTGTCGCTCGTGGACTGGAACCGCGCCGGCGTGCCGCTGGTCGAGATCGTCAGCGAGCCGGACATCCGGTCGGCCGAGGAGGCCGCGAGCTACCTGACGGAGCTGCGCCGGTTGCTGCGCTACACGGAGGTCTGCGATGGCGACATGGAAAAGGGGAGCCTGCGCTGCGACGCAAACGTCTCCGTCCGCGCGTCCGAGACGGCGCCGTACGGCACCCGCGTCGAGATCAAGAACCTGAACTCGATCCGGTTCGTGGCGAAGGCCATCGACCACGAGATCGAGCGCCAGGCCGAGGCGATCGCCCGGGGCGAGAGGGTCGTCCAGGAGACCCGCCTCTGGGACGACAAGGCCGGCCGCACCGTTGCGATGCGCAGCAAGGAAGAGGCCCACGACTACCGCTATTTTCCGGAGCCGGACCTGGGACTGCTCGTCGTCGAGGACGCGTGGATCCGCGAGGCGGCCGATGCCATGCCGGAGTTACCCCGCGCGCGCCGCGCCCGGTTCGTGGAGGCGCACGGCCTCGTGCTCCAGGACGCGGAGACCCTCGTTTCGTCCCGCGAGCTCGCCGACTACTTCGAGCGCACGGTTGCGGCCGGAGCGCCGCCGAAGCTCGCTGCGAACTGGGTGACGGGCGAGGTGCTCCGCTGGATGAAGGAGCGCCGGATTACGGCCGAGGACGCGCTCCGGTTCCCCGTCTCGCCTGAGCGGCTGGCGGGGCTGCTGCGGCTCGTCGAGGCCGGCGAGGTCTCCGCGGCCTCGGCCAAGGACGTGCTCGTGGCCATGCTCGACTCGCCCGCCGAGGCCTCCGCGATCGTCGCCGAGAAGGGGCTCGGCCGCATCCGTGACACGGGGGCGCTCGAGGCGGCGGTGGCCGAGATCGTCGCCGGCAATGCGTCGCAGGTCGCCCTCTACCGGTCGGGCAAGACGCAGACCTTCGGCTGGTTCGTCGGCCAGGTCATGAAGAAGACGGGCGGCCGTGCCGATCCGGCGGCGCTGCGCGAGGCGCTGACGCGCGCGCTCGAGGCCGCGGACTCGTGATCCAGCTCTTCGGCGTCTCGAAGAAGTACGGCACGTTCCGGGACGCCCTCGTGGACGTGTCCTTTCGGATCGATCCGGGCGAATTCGTCTTCCTGACCGGCCCGTCGGGCGCGGGCAAGTCCACGCTCTTGCGCCTGCTCTTTCTGGAGGAACCGCCGAGCGCGGGCCAGATCATCGTCAACGGGCGCAACATCGGCGTGCTCCCGCAGAGCCAGATCCCGTACCTGCGCCGCACGATGGGCGTCGTCTTCCAGGACTTCAAGCTCATCGGCCGCAAGACCGTTTTCGAGAACATCGCCTTCGTCCAGAACGTCCTCGGCCTCGCGCGCGTCGAGCAGAAGCGGCGCGCGTACCACGTCCTGAAGCGCGTCGGATTGCACCACCTGATGAACGCCTACCCGGACGAGCTGTCGGGGGGCGAGCAACAGCGGGTCGCCATCGCGCGGGCGATCGTCAACGAACCGACCGTGCTTCTGGCCGACGAGCCCACCGGCAACCTCGATCCCGTGCTCGCCGAGGAAATCATGCGCCTGTTCGTCGAGTTCAACATCCGCGGGACGACGGTCGTCGTGGCGACCCACGACGTCGAGATGATCCGGCGCATGGGCAAGCGCACGTTGACGCTCGAGCGGGGACACCTCCACGATCCGGATCGCGCGCGGGAGAGCGCGCCGATCGTGCGGGACGCGCCGTTCCTGCCGTTGTCGTGAGCCGCAAACCGGGTCTCCATGCCTAGGCCCCGGTATGTCGTCGGCGAGGCCTGGTCCATCGCCCGGTCGAGCCCGCGCCAGACGGCCGCCGCGGTCACGTTGATCGCGCTGGCCCTCTACGTGCCGGGGCTGCTCGCCCTCGTGTCGCACAACCTGGGGCGCCTGGCCGTGTCCGAGGCGGACCCGACGGCCGTCGTCCTGACGCTCGAGGCCCAGGCCGACGCCCGGGCCGTCGCCGCGCGGCTGGCCACCGACGTCCGCATCAAGACCGTACGCATCGTCGGCAGCGACGCCGCGCTCGAGCGCTTCCGACGCGCGTATCCGGACCTGGGTGCGGCGCTTTCGGACCTGAAGGAGGCGCCGTTTCCCCCCTCGGTCGAGATCGTGTTGAAACCCGGCTCCCCGGCCCGCACGGCCACGGAGATCGCGGCGGCCGCGCGGTTGTGGCCCGGGATCGACTCCGCGGAGTCGGAGGAGGAGTTCTCCCGGCGCTTCCGCGACGCGATCGCGCTCGTGCGCAACGCGGGACTCTTCCTGGGCGCGATCCTGACGCTCGCGGCGATCCTGTCGGTGGCCTCCGCCGTGCGGCTCGCTCTCGACCTTCATCGCGACGAGGTCGGCATCATGCGGCTGATGGGAGCGACGGAGAGCGCCATCCGTGCGCCCTTCTGGCTCTACGCGACGGCCGAAGGCTTCGTCGGGGGTAGCGTCGCGCTCGGCCTCCTGTACGGGACGTATCGGTTCGCCACGCACTGGCTCGCGAGGGACCCGCATCCGGTCCTGTCGGTGCTGTGGGTCGGGTTCCTCGCCGTCCCGACCGCGCTGCTCCTGCCGGCCGCCGGCGCGGCCGCCGGACTCGTCGGCAGCCTTCTCTCGCTCGGCCGGCGGCAGACCCGCCGGGTCACCCGGATCGCCTGACTGCTCGCTCTTTCTTTACCTGGTGTCGTTAGACTTCTCGGGGCAGCCGGTAACGATCCGGTCTTCATGTCGAAGCCGGAATGGAAAGGGAGGACTCGATGAAT
>DATMNJ010000045.1:0-3456 GCA_035569175.1 Thermoanaerobaculia bacterium
CCGCTTCCGATGGCCTCCCCGTCCTCCGAAATCGTGATCCTCGACGGCGCCCGGACTCCGATGGCGGAGTACAACGGCGCGTTCTCGGAGGTCTCGGCGATCGACCTCGGCGTCCACGCGTCGGTCGAGGCGCTGCGGCGGTCGCGGACCGAGCCGGGGGAGATCGACCATGCCATTTTCGGGAACGCGCTCCAGACCTCCGGGGACGCCATCTACGGCGCCCGGCACGTGGCCCTCAAGGCGGGGGTTCCCAAGGAGGTCCCGGCCCTGACGGTCAACCGGCTGTGCGGATCCGGCTTCGAATCGATCGTCCAGGGAGCGCATCGCATCCTGCTCGGCGAGGCGAAGACGGTCCTCGCCGGCGGCATGGAGAACATGTCCCAGGCGCCCCACGTGATCCGGGGCGCCCGGAAGGGACTGCGCCTCGGCCAGGGCCAGCTCGAAGACTCGCTCATGGTGGCGCTGCTCGACTCCTATTGCGGCCTCTACATGGCGCAAACCTCCGACCGCGTCGCGGCGAAGTACGGCGTGACGCGGGCCGAGCAGGATGCCTACGCCCTCTCGTCTCAGCAACGGGCCGCGGCCGCCTGGGGGGCGTGCCGGCTCTCCGAGGAAGTCGTGCCCGTCGAAGTGAAAGCGGGTCGCAAGACCGTGCGCGTCGAGAGAGACGACCACATGCGTCCCGACTCGACGCTCGAAGGCCTCGCGGCTCTGCCGCCGTCCTTCGGCAAGGACGGATCGGTCACGGCCGGCAACGCGTCGGGAATCGTCGACGGAGCCGCGGCCGTCGTCGTGACGTCGGCGGAGAACGCGAAGGCAAAGGGGCGTAAGGCGCTCGGCCGCCTCGTGGCGTGGGCGGTGGTGGGCGTCGAGCCGGAGCTGATGGGCATCGGTCCCGCGCCTGCCGCGCGCGCTGCGCTCGCGAAGGCCGGGTTGAAGCGCGAGGACATCGGCCTCTGGGAAATCAACGAGGCCTTCGCCGGCCAGATCCTGGGTGTCGTCCGGGAGCTCGGTCTGGACCGGGAGACGCTGAACGTCAACGGCGGGGCGATCGCCCTCGGCCATCCTCTGGGAGCCACCGGGACGCGGTGCACGCTGACCCTGCTCAAGGAAATGCGCCGTCGCGGCGTCCGCTACGGCCTCGCGGGCGCCTGCATCGGCGGCGGACAGGGCATCGCGGTCATCGTGGAGTCGGCCAGCTAGCACGGCTTCGCTGTGAACTGGACCGAGCGGATCCTCGATTTTCCCGTGCGCACGGCGGCCGTCGATGATTTTCTGCGCGAGCTGCGCGCCCACGGAAAGGGCGACTTGAACGCGGTGCTGGCCACCCTGAACGAAGGCGGCCTCTGCCGGGAAGCGGTGGAGCACTGGACGGGCCGGGGCTGGATCGTGCTCGACCCGAGCCAGCCCACGGTCGCGCTGGCGGGCCCGGAATTCGTGCCGCAGATCGGGCTGCGGCATTTTTGTGGCGAGACCGCGGAAGACGACTCCGGCGTGGAGCCGGATGATGCTGCCACCGACGAGTCAGGGGAGGAGTCTTAGAGATGAGCATCCGCAATGTGGGCGTACTGGGGGCCGGGCTGATGGGCTCCGGCATCGCCGAGGTGTGCGCCAAGGCAGGTTACGAGACGGTGATCCGCGAGGTCACCGACGACCTCGTGAAGAAGGGGATGGGTCGCGTCGAGGCCTCCCTCGGGAAGGCCGTCGAGAAGGGCAAGTTGCCCGCGGCCGACCGGGACGCGGCATGGAAACGGATTACTGCGACGACCCGCCTCGAGGACCTCGCCGAATGCGACCTCCTCATCGAGGCCATCGTCGAGAACCTCGACGTCAAGAAGGAGACCTACGCCGCGCTCGACCGGATCTGCAAGTCCGAGACGATCTTCTGCTCGAACACCTCCTCGCTGACGATCACGGAGATGTCCGCGGCGACCAAACGCGCCGACCGTTTCGCCGGCCTCCATTTCTTCAACCCGGTCCCGGTCATGAAGCTCGTCGAGGTCGTCCGCACGATCGAGACGTCCGAGACGACGGCCGAGGCCGTCTTCGCGTTCGCGAAGTCGCTCGGCAAGGAGCCCGTCCGCACGCACGACAACTCGGGATTCATCGTCAACCGGCTTCTCGTGCCGTATCTCCTCGACGCCGTACGCGCCCTCGAGGAGGGCGTCGGAACCCTGGAGGACATCGACAAGGGCATGGAGCTCGGCTGCGGGCATCCGATGGGTCCCCTCAAGCTGCTCGACTTCGTGGGCCTGGACACGACGTATGCGATCGCGGAGATCATGTTCGACGAGTACCGCGAGAAGCGTTTCGCGCCGCCCCCGCTTCTGAAGCGCATGGTGCTCGCCGGCCGCTACGGGAAGAAATCGGGACGGGGCTTCTACGAGTACGGAGGGTAGGGGCATGGGAGAGTTCGTACGGGCCGAGGACCGGGATGGAGGCATCCGCGTCCTGACGGTCACACGGCCGGAGAAGCTGAACGCCCTCAATACGGCCGTGCTGGACGACCTCGCCGCGACCCTCGCGCAGGCCGAGCAGGACGCGGCCCTGCGGTGCCTCGTCATCACCGGCGCGGGAGAAAAGGCCTTCATCGCCGGCGCCGACATCGGCGAGCTCGCGAAGCTCACGCCGCTCGAGGGCCGGGACCACGCGCGGCGCGGGCAGGCCGTCCTCGATCGCCTCTCGGCGCTGCACGTCCCGACGATCGCCGCGATCAACGGGTTCGCCTACGGCGGCGGGCTCGAGCTCGCGATGGCCTGTACGCTGCGAGTCGCGGCCGAGAACGCGCGGATGGGCCTCCCGGAGACCTCGCTCGGAATTCTGCCCGGCTATGGCGGGACGCAGCGCCTGGCCCGCCTCGTCGGTCCCGCCCGGGCGCTCGAGCTCGTCCTGACGGCCGAGAAGGGCCTGACGGCCCCCGAGGCCGAGCGCATCGGCCTGGTGAACCGGGTCGTCCCCGCGGGGCAGGCGCTCGAGGGCGCCCTCGGAGTCGCGAAGAAGATCGCCGCCAATGGTCCTGCGGCTTGCCGTTTCGCGATGGAAGCGGTCCGGCGCGGCATGGAGATGCCTCTGGCCGAGGGCCAGCTTCTCGAGGCGACCCTCTTCGGTCTCTGTGCCGCCACGGCCGACATGAAGGAGGGCATGGCGGCTTTCCTCGAGAAACGCCCGGCCCGGTTCTCCGGGCGATAGCGAAAGGGACGGCCGATGGGCACCGATCTGGTCAGCGCCTGCATCTTCTGCGCCGGGTGGCTGCTCGGCATGGACCTCGCGCCTTCCAACGGGCTGACGGGGCAGATGGGGTTTTCCTACGCGACCATGGCGCGCCGCTACGACGTGACGCCCGAGCGGGTGGATTCCTCCGACGTCACGCCGAAGTTCGTCCTCGTCGGAATGGGCAACGCGTGGCCGGCGGCGGCGGGGCTCGGCGCCGGAACGCCGGAGTCCGAGTGGCGGGTG
>DATMNJ010000046.1:0-2525 GCA_035569175.1 Thermoanaerobaculia bacterium
CTTCAAAAACAACCGCACGACCTTCATGCGGGAGTCGGGCGGACGGCTGCGTGGAGACGAGGCCGGAAACAAGCCGCAAGACTGGGGTTGGATCGACGTCGCCTCGATGAAGACGGGCGACGGCCGCGACCTGCGGCCGTCGGCGCGGTTCGAGCAACCCGACGGCAACGATCCCGGTGACGAGACGGTCCTGGTCGTGCCCCTGGCGACCCCCGTCGCCCCGCACGGCCAGATCGACCTCGACATCGCGTTCCACGCGAAACTGCCGAAGATCTTTGCGCGAACCGGTTTCGTGCGCGACTACTTCCTGGTTGGCCAGTGGTTCCCGAAGATCGGCGTCTACGAGCCCGCCGGGATGCGCAGCCGCAAGGCCGGAGGGTGGAACTGCCACGCGTTCCACGCCAACTCCGAGTTCTATGCCGATTACGGAAACTTCGACGTGACCTTCAGCGTCCCCTCGAATTTCATCGTCGGGGCCACGGGCAAGCGCGTGTCCGAAACGAAGACGGGCGACCGCACCGCGTACCGCTACGTCCAGGACAACGTCCACGATTTTGCCTGGACGGCCGATCCCCGGTTCATCGTCGTCGAGTTCCCGTTCGACCCGGCCGCGGACGTGCCGAGCGGCTGGAGCGCGAAGGCCTCGAAAGAGCTCGGGATGTCGGAGGCCGAGATCGCGCTGAAGCCCGTCGCCTGCCGCCTCCTCCTGCAGCCGGGCCACGAGCGCGCGCGGAACCGCTACATTCTCTCGACCAGGCAGGGCATCTCTTACTACGGCCTGTGGTTCGGGGCCTATCCCTACGAGACGCTCACGGTCGTCGACCCGCCGGACGACGGCACGGGATCCGGCGGCATGGAGTATCCGACGTTCATCACGGGTGGCGCCGCCAACGCCTTCCTGACCCGTTGGCCTTTCAACCGTGTTCGCGGGATCGAGCTCGTCACGATCCACGAGTTCGGCCACCAGTACTGGTACGGGATGGTCGGCTCCAACGAGTTCGAAGAGTCCTGGCTCGACGAGGGGCTGAACACGGACTCGGAATACCGGTCGATGACGCTGGCCTACGGGCCCCGGGACACGGCCCAGTTCACCGGGGGCATCGGAATCGGCTCGTATGCGCTGGCCCACGGGGAGTATGCCGAGCTGCCGAACCTGGATCCCATCGACAGCTGTGCGTGGTGCTTCGCGACGAACGCGTCGTATGGCGTCAACTCCTACCCCAAGGTCGGCCTCTTCATGGCCCAGATGAAGAACGACCTCGGCGCCGGCGTCTTCGCCCGCGCCCAGCGCGCGTACTTCCAGCAGTGGTCCTTCCGCCACCCGAACACGGCCGATTTCTTCGACACGTTCGAGCGCGTGTCCGGTCGGGACCTCTCGACGTACCGCCAGTCGATCGTGGACGGCCGGGCTCGGCTGGACTGGCAGGTCATCTCGGCCAGGAGCTCCGAGGCGGACGACGACTATGGCGTCTTCGAGCGCTCCGGCCAGAAGACGACGTACGAAGACGGCAAAGTCGTGGCGCCCGGCGAGAAACGCGCGAAGACCAGGGACAGGACGTCGGACGAGAAGGACAAGACGAAGGCCTACGGCACGGTCGTTCTCTTCGGGAACACCGGTGACTGGGCGCACGGCGCGACCGCCCGCATGGTCTTCGTCGACGGCACGGTCCTGGAGCGGCAGATTCCGGCGGCCGCGCGGTGGGTCCGCTACCGGATCCGCTACAAGTCGCGGCTCGCGTACGCCGTCGTGGACCCGGACCGCAAGAACACCTGGGATTGGAACCATCTCAACGATTCGAAGGTCCTGCGCTCGGGCAAAGCCGGCGCGGCCCGGACCCTCGGCGAACGCGCCTTCGTGAAGTACACCGCCTGGACCGCCTATCTGGGCGGGCTCTGGTCCCAACTCGCGTGGGTTCTGGCATGAGTCGGCACGCGAGTCCCATCGCCGCCGGCTTCGCCGCGATCTCGCACGCGAAGCTCGTTCTGCTGCTGGCCCTGACGAGCGCGGCCCTCGGGTTCGCGGCCGCCCTTCCCGCGATGCCGGCCCTGCACGACACGATGGTGGACACGCTCGCCGGCGACCACTTCCTGCGCAACCACCCGGCCTTCGCGCCGAGCGATGTCCTCGATGTCTTCCGCGAGAAGGAGGCGGTCGTGGACGGCGTCCGTCACACCGTGCGGGCGATGGCCCTGCTCGGCGTGCTGTTCCAGATGTTCTTCGCCGGGGGCATCATCGCCGTTCTCGGCCGCGGCCCCTTCTCCTTCGGTCAGTTGCTGGAACCGGCGCGACGCAATCTCTGGCACAACGTCAAGTGTTTCTTTCTGTTCGTCGTCTTCTCGGGCGTCGTCCTTGGGATCTGGCTCGGGGGAGGCATCGCCGTCCGCCGCAAGCTGCTGGACGGGCGGCCGCCGGACGCCTCCATACACTCCGTGACGCTCTGGATCCTCGCCCTCGTCGGCGTCCTGCTCTTCGCGGTCCTCTCCCTCCTCTACGACTTCGCGCGGGCCGCCCGTCGCTTCTCGCC
>DATMNJ010000047.1:0-3511 GCA_035569175.1 Thermoanaerobaculia bacterium
CGACGCCGGCCTCAACATCATCGTGCCCTTCCTCGACTCGGTGCGGGCGACCATCGATCTGCGCGAACAGATCACCCAGATCGAGCCGCAGGCCGTCATCACGCGGGACAACGTCACGATGAAGGTGGACGCCGTCATCTACTTCGTGATCGCCGATCCGGTCCGCGCGACCTACGAGGTCCAGAACCTGGCGTGGGGCATCGAGCAGCTCGCGCTGTCGGCCCTGCGCAACGTCATCGGCGCGCTCGACCTCGACCACACACTGACCTCGCGCGACACGATCAACACCCAGCTGAGGGCCGCGCTCGACCAGGCCACCCAGCAGTGGGGCGTCAAGATCATGCGCGTCGAGCTCAAGAACATCGATCCGCCGCAGGACATCAAGCTGACGATGGAAAAGCAGATGACCGCGGAGCGGTCGCGGCGCGCGATGGTGACCAACGCCGAAGGCGAGAAATCGTCGGCGATCCTGAAGGCCGAGGGGCAGAAGCAGGCGCAGATCGTCAACGCGGAGGGCCAGAAGGAGTCGGCGATCCTCGCCGCCGAAGGGCAGGCGCAGGCGCGCTTGCGCGTCGCCCAGGCCGAGGCCCAGGCCATCCAGGTCGTCGCCGAAGCCATCGGGACGGCGGGAAACCCGGCCCAGTACCTGATTGCCCAGCGCTACCTCGAGTCGCTCGGCCAGATGGGCGCGGGTGCTCAGAAGATCGTGTTTCTCCCGTTCGAGGCCTCCGGCGTGCTGGCGTCGCTCGGCGGAATCCGGGAGCTCCTCACGACGACCGGCGCCCCTCCGGGCCCGGCCTCGCCTCCGGCGACGCCGGGTCCGAGCGGTCCGCGGCCGGCCCCGCCGATCCCGCCGATGGGCTCGGGCCGCTAGCCGGTTCCCGGGCGAGGACGACGCCTCAGGGGGCGTCGCCGATCGCGTCGATCACCGCCAGCGCCCGCGCGACCTCGCCGAGGTCGTTGCCGGCGTGCGGCGAGAAGCGGACCGCGCCCTCGCGCGGCGCGACGATGACGCCACGCATTTCGAGCGCCTTCGCCCAGCCGCGGGCGTTGCCGGACGGCGACACGGCCGCGAGGATGCCGGACGCGAGCGGCTCGGGCGAGGCGATCCTCCAGCCGCGTGCGGCGAGGCCGACGCGCAATGCGCCGGCGGCTTCGAGGATCCGCGCGAGCACGGGAGCCGGTCCCATTTCCGCCAGCAGGTCGAGGGCGGCGCCGAGGGCGGCGACGTTGGCCGTCGGAAGCGTGCCGGGCTCGTAGCGGCGCGCTCCGGCGTACCGGGTGGGGTTGCGATACTCGAGGTACTCGCCCTCGGACTTGACGTTCCACCAACCCGCCGCGCGGGCGGGGACCTTCTCCCGCGCCCCCTCGTGCACGTAGAAGACGGCGCCGCCCTCGGTTCCGTAGAGCCATTTGTGCGCGTCCGCGCAGAGGACGTCCACGCGCGCCGCCTCCACGTCGAGGGGCAGCGCGCCGAGGCCCTGGATGGCGTCCACGACGAAGAGGATGCCGCGCTCGCGGCAGAGCCGGCCGATCGCCTCGACCGGGAACACGAAGCCGGTGTGGAAGGCGACCCAGGACACCGCGACGACGCGAGTGCGCGCGTCGACGAGCGCGGCGATGTCCTCGACGCCGATTCGTCCTGCCCGATTCTTCGCGACCCGGCATTCCACGCCGCGCGCCGCCAGCCCGCGCCAGGGGTAGGCGTTCGACGGGAATTCCATGTCGTCGGTGACGACGTTGTCGCCCTCTCTCCACGGAAATCCAAGGGCGACCAGGTTCACGCCCCAGCTCGTGTTGGGAAGGAAGGCGATCTCGGCCGCATTCGCACCGATCAGGCGCGCGGCCTTTCCGCGCACCGCCTCGATCATGCCGTACCAGGAGCGCCAGTCCGCAGCGCCGCGGTCGCGCGCGTTCGCGACGTGAGCGGTCATCGCGTCGGCCACCCGGCGCGGCAGCGGCGACAGCGCGGCATGGTTGAAGTAGAGGAGGTTGCGGCGGACCGGAAACTCGCGGTCGAGGGCGGCGAGGGAGAAGTCGAAGGGCATCAGGCGGTGATCTTCTGATAGAACGCCTCGTAATCGGACACCATCCGCTCGACGCCGTAGAGGTCTCCGGCCCGGCGGCGGCTGGCGGCGCGATCGAGCTCGCCGACGCGGGCGACGAACGCGGCCAGCTCGTCGTCGGCCTCGCCGAGGAATCCCGTGACGCCGTGCTCGACGAGCTCGGGCAACGACCCGCGGGGCGTCGCGACGACGGGGGTCCCCGCGGCCATGGCCTCGGCGACGACGAGGCCGAACGGCTCCTCCCAGGAGATGGGAAAAAGGAAGGCGCGCGCCCGCGAAACGAGCTCGAGGACCCGGTCGTTCGGCAGGTTTCGCTCGAGCCGGACGCGGACGCCGTCCACGCGCGGGCGGATCTTCGTTTCGTAGTACGGCTCGCTCTCTGCGAGGTAGGGCGTGACGTCGCCGATGATGACGAGCGGCAGGCCGGCGCGTTCGGCGATCGCGATGGCGCGGTCGGCGCCCTTGTGCGGCACCAGACGGCCGACCGTGACGAGAAAGTCTCCGGGTGTCGGCGAAAACGGCACGCGCGCGACGTCGATGCCGTACGGGATGACGGGCAGCCCGCCTCCGAGCAGGCGGTCCTGGGCGTGCGTGATGCACACGGGATGGAGATTCGGAAAGCGCTCCCGGTAGTACTCGTGGAGGGGCTTCTCGATGTAGGCGTACGTCATGACGCTCGGGCGGCGCGCGGCTCCGGAGAAATACGCCGACGGCGTGGGCCAGTGCGAGTGCAGGACGTCGAAGCTCTCGGCGAGGGCGTAGGCCTCGGCGACGTTGCGCACCTCCATCTCCCGCTCGAGATAGGAGGTCGAGGCGGGATCGTCCTGCGTCGCGCGCGGCACGACCGCGTGGAGGCGAGCCGTCGTCCGCGAATCGCCCGACGCGAACAGCGTGACCTCGTGGCCGCGCGCCACGAGGCCGCGGGTCAGCAGGTCGATCGCGATTTCCGTGCCGCCGTGCGATCGGGGCGGGACCGAGAAGCAGATCGAGGCGATCTGCGCGATCCTCACCGGAGGCGCACCGCTCCGGCTCGGGCGAGCAATTCGAAGTACTCCGCGATCGCCGGCAGCGGGACGGGCGCGTAGCGGCCCGCGAGGATGTCGCGGATCTCGGAGATGGAGCGCTTCCCGTCGGCCAGGTTCAGCCCCTCGTAGGCGAGGATGTCGCCGTCCTCGCGCGTTGCGAGCGCCGTCTTCGTGAAGTCCGCGCCCGGGATGTCGGCGAAGTAGTCGTAGTAATAGACATCGAGCGGGCCGACGATCTCCGGATTGCGCGTCGGGACGCGCCCGTCGGAGGGCGGCGGCGCGGCCGGCAGCGTCCGGCGCAGGCGGCGGACGTCCGCCGCGACGGCCGGGGCCGTCGACGGCCAGAGGCGGGCGACCGACTCGAGCGTCTCGATCCCGGAAGCGATCGCCTCCCGCCGCACGAGGGCCGCGTCGGGGCCG
>DATMNJ010000048.1:0-3660 GCA_035569175.1 Thermoanaerobaculia bacterium
CGTCTACATGCTGGTGGCGCCGGACGGCGTCGTCACCAGCTCCGTCGCGGGTCACCCTCCTGCGCTGCGGATCGGGCCGGACGGGGCCGTGCGGGAGCGCATCGGCGCCGGCGCCTATCCCCTCGGCATCAAGGCAGACCTCGTGTGGCCGACAGCCTCGACGCGGCTCGAGGCGGGAGAGCTCCTCGTCCTGCACTCCGACGGCCTCTCGGAGGCGCGCAACCGCGCGGGCGACGAGTTCGGCGACGCGCGCATCGAGGCCGCCGTGCGGGTCCGCATCCACCTTCCCGCGCAGGACCTCGCGGACGCGCTCGCCTCCGAGGTCCGCGCCTTTCGGGGCGACGAAGCTCCCGACGACGACATCTCGATCGCCGTGATCCGCCGGACGGGCTAGACGCCGGGAATCCCACCTCCCCGCAAACCGTTCCCCGGATTGCCGTTCTTTGCCGCGCGCCGCACGGGCGGCAGGTTGCCTGAATCGACAGGCCGGATTCCTTCGTATTTCGTTCTGGAAAAGGAGTCTCTTGATGACCCAACCGTTGTCCCTTCCGGTCGTTCCGATGCGGAACGCCGTCTTATTCCCGGGTGTCACCTTCCCGATCTCGGCGGGCCGCGCCGGGACCCTGCGCGCCATCGAGGCCGCCATGAACACACCCGAACGCCTGGTCTTCGCCGTCGCCCAGCGCCACGAGGCGGAGGCGATCAACCCGCCGGACCTCTACACGATCGGCACGATCGCGACTTTGGGATCGATCCAGCGCGGCATCGGTGGAATCCGCCTCGTCCTCGAGGGCAAGTCGCGCGGGATCGCGCTGCGCCTCGCACCCAAGAACGGCTACCTCGAGGCCACCGTCCAGGACGCCCAGGAGATGCTTCCCCTCGATTCCAAGGACGCCGCCTTCGCCGGCCTTCACCGCGAGGCCCGCGAGCGCGCGGGTGAGCTCGGCAAGAGGCTCGGCCTGCCGGACGAGACGGTCGAGCAGATCCTCGCGGAGGTCGACGAGCCGGGCCGCCTGGCCGACCTCGTCGCCGGCTACCTCGACATCCCGGTCGGCGACAAGCAGGTCCTGCTCGAGTCGCTGTCGGTCGAAGACCGGCTGCGCCGCGTGCTCGTGCACGTGCAGCGCCAGATCGACGTGCTGTCGGCGCAGGAAGACATTCAATCCAAGGTCAAGGAAGAGATCGGCAGCCGCCAGCGCGAGATGTACCTGCGCGAACAGTTGAAGGCGATCCAGAAGGAGCTCGGCGAAGGCGAAGGCGCCTCCGACGACGGCGTCAAGGAGCTCCGCGCGAAGCTCGACGCCCTCGAGCTTCCCGAGGACGCGCGCAAGGAGATCGACCGCGAATGGCAGCGGCTCAACCGGATCGGCCGCGAGTCCATGGAGTCGCAGGTCATCCGGACGTACCTCGAAACGGTGGCGGAGCTGCCGTGGAACACGCGCACCGACGCCCGGCTCGAGGTCGCCGAAGCGGCCCGCGTGCTCGACGAAGACCATTACGGGTTGAAGGACGTCAAGGACCGCATTCTCGAGTTTCTCGCCGTCCGTCAGCTCACCCAGGAACGCGAGGAGGCGACGGGAGAGAAGCCCGCCGAACAGGCGCCGGACGCGAAGGCCGAGTCCGCGCGCTCGGGCAAGGGCCGGATCCTCCTCTTCTCGGGCCCTCCCGGCGTCGGCAAGACGTCGATCGCGAAGTCGATCGCCCGCGCGATGGGACGCAAGTACGTCCGCATCTCGCTCGGCGGCGCACGCGACGAGGCCGACATCCGCGGCCACCGGCGCACGTACATCGGCGCGATGCCCGGCCGGATCCTGCAGGGCATGAAGCAGGCCGGCTCGAAGAACCCGGTCTTTCTCCTCGACGAGGTGGACAAGCTCGGCGTCTCCTTCCAGGGCGACCCCGCGTCGGCTCTGCTCGAGGTGCTCGACCCGGCGCAGAACGACAGCTTCACGGACAACTACCTCGGAGTCCCGTTCGATCTGTCCGAGGTGCTGTTCATCGCGACGGCCAACTTCATCCAGAACATCCCGGGGCCCCTCCTCGACCGCATGGAGGTCGTCAGCTTCGCCGGCTACACCGAGGAGGAGAAGCTCCAGATTGCGAAGAGCTATCTCGTGCCGCGTCAGCTCGAGGAGAACGGTCTCGCCAGGGGCCAGCTCGTCGTGACCGACGACGCGATCCGCGAGGTCGTCACCAGCTACACGCGGGAGTCCGGCGTACGGCAGCTCGAGCGCGAGCTCGGCAAACTCTCCCGCAAGGTCGCGCGGCGGATCGCCGCCCGTGAGATCGAGAGCCGCTCCGTCGGGCGCGAAGACGTCCGGCCGCTGCTCGGTCGCCCGCGCGTGCACCCCGAGAAGATGGCCCCCGAGGACCAGATCGGCATCGCGACCGGGATGTACTACACGCCGGCCGGCGGCGACATCATGTTCGTCGAGGCCTCACTCATGCGCGGCAAGGGCGAGCTCATCCTGACCGGGCAGCTCGGGGACGTCATGAAGGAGTCGGCCCGCGCGGCCTGGACCTTCGCGCGGTCCCACGCGGCCTGGCTCGGCATCGACGAGAAGGACTTCGAGCGCGACGTGCACATCCACGTCCCGGCCGGAGCGATCCCGAAGGACGGGCCCTCGGCCGGCATCGCGATGGCATCCGCGGTCGTCTCGGCGCTCTCGCGCCGCCCGGTCAAGAACGACCTCGCCATGACGGGCGAGATCACGATCTCGGGCCGGGTCCTGCCCATCGGCGGCCTCAAGGAAAAGATCCTCGGCGCCGTACGCGCCGGCATCCACCGGATCCTCATCCCGAAGGACAACGAAGCGGACCTCGAGGACCTGCCGGAGGAGGTGCGCGCGTCGATCGAGGTCTTCCCGGTGACCACGCTCGCCGAAGCCCTGGCCGTCTCCCTGCGGGACACCGCCCTGCAGAACGGCCGGCTCCTCTTCGGCTCAGGCGCCGACCCCGAAGAAGGCCACCGCCCGCAATAAAATCGGGGGTCAGGTCTCTCAAATTGCGCTTTCTCCCGGCCAAGTGCCGGAATCACCCTCGAGAGGCCTGACCCCGTCATAAGATCCTCCGCTGAAATAAGGAGGGTCTGTGAAGTCAACGTCTCCGATCCTGACCATCGTCGCGGCGGCCGCATTCTCCAGCGCCGCGTGGGCCGCGCCCGAAAACTCCGTTCCCGAGGTCCACGGCATCAACCCCGCGGACATGGATCCGTCCGTGGCCGCATGCCAGGACTTCAACGCGTACGGCAACGGCGGGTGGCTCAAGTCGAATCCGATCCCCGCCGATCAGTCCTACTGGGGATCGTTCACGATCCTCGAGGAACAGAACCGCGAGAGCCTGCACAAGGTCCTCGAGAAGGTCTCGAAGGCGACCAACGCCGCGGGCTCCGACGACCAGAAGGTCGGCGACTTCTACTTCACGTGCATGGACGAGGCCGCCGTCGAAGCCCAGGGCCTCACGCCGCTCCAGGGCGAGCTCGCCGCCATCGACAAGATCGCCTCGGTCGCCGCACTCCAAACCGAGATCGCGCGCCTCCAGATGATGGGCGTCAACGCGGTGTTCCAGTTCGGCTCCGACCAGGACCGGCGCAACGCGAGCGAGGTCATCGTGGGCGCCTACCAGGGCGGCCTCGGACTGCCCGACCGCGACTACTACACG
>DATMNJ010000049.1:0-5721 GCA_035569175.1 Thermoanaerobaculia bacterium
AGCCAGAATCCGGTTGATGCTCCGGCGCTCGTCGTCGAGGAGGACCGGATCCTCGAGATCGGTACCGGGGTGGCGGGCCTCGTCGAGTCCGAGCAGGAACGTGTGGGGGCGTCCCGAGTAGCCGCCCGCGCGGTAGTCCGCGACGTGGAGGCGGCCCGGCCGGGGCCGGTCGGCGCCGACGGCGAGGGCGCGCACGGCGTCGGCCAGACGCTCGGCCGCTTCCGCCGGCGGCAGCCGGCTGCCGGAGAGAATTTCGAGTTCCTCGAGGAGACGCTGGACCGCCGCCAGCGCCATGCCGTCGAGCTCGTCGGAAGCCCGGGCGAACTCCGTGACGAACGTGCGGCATCCGCTGGCCAGCGCCCGCAGGTCGCACGTCTCGCGCGCCGCCTCCGCCGAGAGCGCGACGGCTCGCGCCGCGAAGTCCCGCGCCCGTTGCGCCGCGGCGAGGCGACGCGCGCGGCGCTGACGGCTGACCGCGATCTCCTCCTCGGACGCCTCGTCGCGCTGGGCCCGGCCGTCGTCCTTCTCGAGCTCGGCCGCGAGCCGGTCGAGGCACGTGACGTGGCGCCGCGCGCCCCAGCCGATGCGCGCGTCTCGAAAGGAGCGCGCAGCCGCCCGCGCGCCGGGGGCGTCGGCGCCGGCGCCCGGCATGCGCTGAAAGGTGAGCGCGCCGGACGCGAGGGCCTCGCGCAGCACGTCGGCCGAGAAGCCCTGGCCGACCCAGTTCAGGAACGCGAGAGCGGCCTGGCCGGGCCGCGTGAAGGGCGCCCCGACGCCGCCGGAGAAGGTGCACGGAATGCCGTGCTCGCTCGCGAGCTCCCAGGCCAGGGCCGGGTACGTCGCGGCGTCGGTGTGGAGGATCTCGGCTTCGTCGAAGGCGATCCCGCCGGCGAGGATCCGCCGGAAGGCTTCGCGCAGCTCGTTCTCTTCGCCGATGGCCCGGAAGATCTGCGCGGCCGGAGCGTTGCGGGTCCAGTCCTCCGGCGGATCCGTCGCAAGTACGGCCAGGCGCGTGCCGGCGACCGATTCGAGGAGGCGGCGCTCGACGGCGGCGAGCTCCAGCCCCTCCGGGACCAGGTACACGGCGGGGCCGCCGTCAGGCTTCGCGGAACTGGCCGCCTCGACGGCGCGCCGCAGGACCTCGGCCGTGTCCACGAAACGCCCCTCCACGAGGGCCTCGTCGTAGCGCGCCAGGATCGCCTTGAGCTCCCGGCGTTTGCGCGGGTCGGCGAAGGCGCGGGACGGGAGAGCGGCCGGAGAGATGCCGGCGGCGCGCAGCTCGTCGAACGTGCCGTGGACCGCCCGGTGGAATCCGGGCCGATCGCGCAGCGCACCGAAGTACGACGCGGGCTCGAGCGCCTCGCCGCACGCCTGCTCGACGAGCGCGAGCGCCTGGGCGCGCGAGAGCAGGCGCAGGCCCTCGCGCGCGAGGTCCGCGCCGACGAGCCCGTGGGCCAGCGTGCGCACCGTCTCAACCCTCAGGTTCACCCAGGGATGCCGCTCGCGCGCCAGCCGCTCGAGGATCTGGTGCCCGACCGGCAGCGAGGGTGCGACGAGCACTTTCTCGTCGAGCGGGTACTGGCGGCAAATCCGTGCCAGTTCCGCGATCAGCCGCGGCCCCTCGGCCGGCGGCGCGACCACCGGCATCGGCTCTTCGCCGAAGGGAAGCATGGGCTGGACCGCCATTCGCGCCTTCATTCTTACAACAGTCCCCGGTCAAACCGCGTCCGACCGCATCCTGATTGCGGGTGAGCGCTCGCTGCTTACGGCGCTCCCGCCCCCGACGGAGTAGACTCTCTGCGGCAACACGGGGGAGCCCACTTCGCGCCGACGGCGCGGACGGCTGAGAGTCCGGTGCGATGTCGCCCGGAGACCCCGCGAACCTGATGCGGGTAATGCCGCCGTAGGGAGGTCCTGATGAGCATCCGTCGCGACGCGCTTCCGTCCAACTCCGTCGCAAACCGCGAGCCTCTGCCCGGGTCCCGCAAGGTCTACGTCGCCGGTCCGCACGGCATGCAGGTGCCGTTCCGGGAGATCGCCCTCACGCCGACCCGTGGGACGCGGGGGGAAACCGAGATCCACCCGCCGTTCCGGGTCTACGACACGTCCGGACCGTACACGGACCCGGCGTCCGAGATCGATCTGGACCAGGGCCTTCCGGAGCTGCGCCGCCCCTGGATCCTGGCACGCGGCGAGTACGACCGTTCGACCCCGCGACGCCAGAACGCGCCCGGCCTCTCTCTGGCACGGCCCCGCGAGGTCCTGCGCGGACGCGGCAACGTCACGCAGATGTACTACGCGAAGAGGGGCATCGTGACCCCCGAAATGGAGTTCATCGCCATCCGCGAAAACCTGCCCGTCGAGCTGGTCTCGAGCGAGGTCGCGCGCGGCCGGGCCATCATTCCCGCCAACATCAACCATCCGGAATCCGAGCCGATGATCATTGGCCGGAAGTTCCTCGTGAAGATCAACGCCAACATCGGCAACTCGGCCGTGGGCTCCACGATCGAAGAGGAAGTCGAGAAGATGACGTGGGCGACTCGTTGGGGCGGCGACACGGTCATGGACCTCTCGACCGGCCGGAACATCCACGAGACGCGGGAGTGGATCCTGCGCAACTCGCCAGTTCCCATTGGCACGGTGCCGATCTACCAGGCGCTGGAGAAGGTGGGCGGCAAGGCCGAGGAGCTGACCTGGGAGATCTTCCGCGACACGCTCATCGAGCAGGCCGAGCAGGGCGTGGACTACTTCACGATCCACGCCGGCGTGCGCCTCGCCTACGTTCCCCTGACCGCCCGGCGCGTCACCGGCATCGTGTCGCGCGGCGGCTCGATCATGGCCAAGTGGTGCCTCGCACACCACGTCGAGAGCTTCCTTTACACGCGCTTCGACGAAATCTGCGAGGTCATGAAGGCTTACGACGTCTCGTTCTCCCTGGGCGACGGGCTGCGGCCGGGCTCGACGGCCGACGCCAACGACGAGGCCCAGTTCGCCGAGCTCGGGACCCTCGGCGAACTCACGACGAAGGCTTGGGCGCACGACTGCCAGGTCATGATCGAGGGGCCCGGCCACGTCCCGATGCACCTGATCCAGGAGAACATGGAGAAGCAGCTCGCCCTCTGCCACGAGGCGCCCTTCTACACCCTCGGCCCGCTCACGACCGACATCGCGCCCGGCTACGACCACATCACGTCGGCCATCGGCGCGGCGATGATCGGCTGGTACGGCACGGCGATGCTCTGCTACGTCACGCCGAAGGAGCACCTGGGCCTGCCCAACCGCAAGGACGTCAAGGACGGCGTCATCGCCTACAAGATCGCCGCCCACGCGGCCGACCTCGCCAAGGGCCACCCGGGCGCCCGTGCGTGGGACGACGCGCTCTCGAAGGCCCGGTTCGATTTCCGTTGGGAGGACCAGTTCCACCTCGCGCTCGATCCGGAGACGGCGCGCGAGTTCCACGACGAGACGCTGCCGGCCGAGGGCGCGAAGCTCGCCCATTTCTGCTCGATGTGCGGGCCCCACTTCTGCTCGATGAAGATCACCCAGGACGTGCGCGACTATGCCGCGACGCTCGGCGTGTCCGAGGAGAAGGCCATCGAGACGGGCCTTGCCGAGAAGTCCGAGGAGTTCCTGCGGGACGGGGCCGAGGTCTACAAGAAGGTCTGACGGACCGGACGGGGTGGGGTCCTGCCCCCACCCCTTCCCCGGAGCCGGACGGCTAGAACTTCGCGAGCAGGCCGACCGCCGTGGCCGTGTCCGTGTTGTGGAAGCCGGGCACGGGCTGGTTGCGGTAGAGCAGCGTCCACGAGGCCTGGAGCGAGAAGATCTTCGAGATCGAAGCGGTGATGGCCGCCTTGTCCGTCATGAACCAGTTCGCCGTGTCGCTGAGGTCGACGAGGAAGTTGAAGTCGTTGCTGAAGGCGGCGGTCTTGGTGAACTGCCACTTGTAGCCGAGGCCGGCCCTCGCGTTGGCGTAATTCCGGTACGGAACGATGATGCCGAGAAGGATGTCCTGTTCGCTCGAGTAGCCGACCGCCGCTTCGGCGCGCAGAAACTGTGCGGGGCCGTCCAGCAGCTTGTAGCCGGCGCCGGCGTCGAAGTTGTAGATGTTGTTGATTCCGGAAAACCGGTTGCGCAGCCAGCCGGCGTTGACGAACACGTCGAGGCGGTCGGTCAGGCTCCGCGAGGCGCGCAGCGACGCGGCGAACGACTCGGCCGTAGTGACGCCGTCCGTGGCGGACTTGAGGCCGGCGCCCTTCAACGTGAAGAGCCACGGGTTGGGGTTGTAGTTCACCTCGAGGCCGCCGCCGAAGGAGCTCGTGTCGGTGTTGCCGGAGGTCGAAAGGAAGGAGACGTCGGCCTTTCCGAACCAGACCGGCGGAGGCGGGGCCGGGACCGGGCAGGGGCAGTCGGCCGTCTGGGCGAGAGCCGTTCCGGCCGCCGCCAGGATCAGGAGCAGGATCGATCCGAAGGTTCGTTTCACAATGGCCTCCTTATTACGACCGGTGCTATGCAAGCAGCGGGCCCGCCGCGTACGCGGCGAGCCTCCATCTAGACCAGGGCCTTGCGCACCGCGGCGAGCTCCCTGCGCCTGTCCTTCCCGACCTTCGGGTACCGGAGGTCGAGGTCCTCGAGCGCCCGGATGATCGTCGAGGCGACGACGATCCGCGTGAACCACTTGTTGTCGGCCGGAACGACGTGCCACGGAGCCCATTCGGTGCTCGTCGCGCGGATCGCGTCCTCGTAGGCCGTCATATAGTCGTCCCAGCAGGCGCGCTCCTTCACGTCGGCCATCGAGAACTTCCAGTTCTTGTCGGGCATGTCGAGCCGTTCGAAGAACCGGCGCTTCTGCTCCTCCTTCGAGACGCACAGGAAGAACTTGAGGACGAGGATGCCGTTGCGCGAGAGGTAGCGCTCGAAGGCGTTGATGTCTGCGTAGCGCTCGTCCCAGATTCTCCTGGTCACGAGGCGCGCCGGGAGCTTCTGGGAGAGAAGAAATTCGGGATGGACGCGCACCACGAGGACTTCTTCGTAGTACGACCGGTTGAAGATTCCGATGCGGCCGCGCTCCGGAAGGCGCTTCATCGACCGCCACAGGAAGTCGTGGTCGAGCTCCTCGGGGGAGGGCGTCTTGAACGAGGACACCTCGACGCCCTGCGGGTTGACGCCGGACAGGACGTGCGCGATCGTCCCGTCCTTGCCGGCCGCGTCCATGGCCTGCAGGATCAGGAGGACGCCCCACTGGTCCTGGGCGTAGAGCTTGCTCTGCAGCTCGGCCAGCAGGCCGATGCCGCGGCGGAGCATGTGCTTGGCCTCCTTGCTCTCGAGGGACACGCCGGCGGTGTCGGCGGGATCGACCCTCTCGAGGCGAAAGGTCTTGCCGCGCTGGACCCGGTACTTCGCGATGATCCGGTCGATCTTTTCGCGCTCGGATTTCTTCAGCTTCTTCATGCCCGGGATCTTAACGGAGCCCCGTGGCGGGTGGCCGACCTCGAAACCCCGGGACGGAATCTTCGAATAGAGTGAGAGGCCCGCCGCACGACGGGCCGGAAGGAGGCGCTCATGACCGAGGTGACCCGCCACGAACCCGGATCCTTTTCCTGGGCAGAGCTCGCGACGACCGATACGAGGGGAGCCAAGTCCTTCTACACGGCGCTCTTCGGGTGGACCTTCACCGACGGCCCGATGGGCCCCGGGCCCGAGGACGTGTACACGCGGCTG
>DATMNJ010000050.1:0-5213 GCA_035569175.1 Thermoanaerobaculia bacterium
ACGGTCATCGTGTACTGGAGGCTCGTCATGGCGCTCCAGAAAATCCAGTAGTGGCCGAAGGTCGGCGCCTCGAGGACCTTGACGGTGACTTCGACGTTGCCGGGATCGTGCGTCAGCCCCGGAAAGCTGAACCAGCCGAAGCGGTCGCCGACCGCGACGGCCTGGGCCGGCGAGGCGGCGCCGGTGTTGGGGTCCTTCGCGTCGATCGAGATCTCGAACGGGTGCGAGGCGAGCAGGGAGAGCGTCGTCGCGGCTGAAACCTGGACCATGGCCTGGGCGGTCGTGTCCTGCTCCTGCAGCGTGACCGTGTACGGCCCGGGGCCCGCCCAGACGTGGGACGGCGCGGCGGTCGTCGCAGAGGTCCCGTCGCCGAAGTCCCAGAGCCACGAGGTCGCGCCCGCGGTCGAGGTGTCACGCAGGACGACCGCCTGTCCCGCGACCGGGTTGGGCGGATTGACCTCGAACGTCACGGTCGGAGCCGCGCCGGCGCGGGCAAGCCAGAAGGCGGCAAACGCGAGGACGCAGGCTGCGATCGAGCGGGGGAGCTTTTGCCTCATCCGTGATCCCCGGAAAAGCCGGGGGGCAGCCGCGCAGCCGCCCCCTGGCGCGAGTCCGTCCTAGCAGCCTCCCGGAGGAGCGCCCATGAATCCGAGATCCATCGTGTTGAAGTTGCCCTGGTTCGGAAAGACCGTGCCCATGTCGCTGGAGGCGACGCCGAACCACTTGGCGAGCGTCGCGCCGTACTGGTCGGCGGCGCTCGTCGGGATCCACCGCCCGCGGCCGCTCGAGCCGCTGTTGGTCGTGTCGTCGACTCCGCCGGTCTGGAGAACGGGGAAGATCGAGCCCGAGGCCGGGTTGACGGTGCCCCAGAAATCGCCCCCTCCAACGGAATCGCCGATGACGAGCTGATGGCTCCCCCAGCCGTGATCGGTGCCGACCGAGCCGCCCGTTCCGGATTCCTGGAGCGTGCGGGCGAAGTCCGACAGGGTGAAGGCCGTGATCTGCTCCTGAAGGCCGAGCTCGACCGTCGAGAGATAAAAGGCGTTGAGCGACGCCGACAGGTCGAGGAAGTTGTTGCCCTGGTCGTTGAGCTGGTCGGTGTGGGTGTCGTAGCCGCCCTGCGACACGAAGAAGATCTGCCGCGACAGGTTCAGGCCCGGCGAATTCTGGACGAGCTTGATGATCTTGGCGACCTGTTTCAGCTGGTTGCCGAGGCCCGAGTTCGGAAACACGGTGTTGATGGTCGGGTCGGTGGAGAAGTCGGCCCCGATGTCCACGCCCTGCTGTGTCGTCGAGGCCGCGCCCGCGATCATCGTCGCCGTCTGGTCGATCGTGCGGAGGTAATCCATCGAGGACCGCCGCGCGACGTCCGTCGCCGAGCCGCTGAAGCCGTTGAGAACGAGGACGCTCGTCAGCGACCCGGTGCCGATCGAGAGCGGCCGCTTCAGGCCGATGGCGAACGTCGACGAGCCGGCGATGGACGTGATCGTCGGGAACCCGCTCGCCGCGTTGCAGGTCGCGACGGCGTCCGCCGAGCGGCCGCCCCAACCCGTCGAGATCTTGATGTCCGACCGCCCCGACTCCCAGGCCTGGACCTGGTCCGAGTGGGAAAACAGGGCGTAAGGTTTGGGCTTGCTGTTGTTCATGTACTCGGCCTGGGACATGGGCATGACCAGCGGACCGACGTTCGTCACGACGGCGAGCTTGTTGGCATTGAAGAGGTTGACCAGCTCGGGCGTGTTCGGGTGCATGCCAAACGTCCGGCCGCCCATGCTCGGGGGGGACGCGGCGAACGGCAGGATCTTTCCGGTCCCCGGGCCGGGCAGTGGGATCGCGAGCGTGGGCCTCGGCGAGGCGTAGGACGTGTAGTACGAGTCGGTCGGGATGATCAGGTTGTTCGAGTCGTTCCCGCCGTTCATGTACACGCAGACGAGCGCGCGGTAGTTGCCGCCGACGCTGTTGGGTGTCGCCAGAAGGTTCGCGAGCCCGAACTTCTTGACCGTGCCCTGAAAGGCGGCAGCGCCCAGCGCGGCGCAGGTGGTCCGGAGGAGGAAGTCCCTTCTCGAGTGCGACATGGCGTTACCTCTGCACCTGGTACTGCGACGAGGTCGCGACCAGATAAAGCGCCTGGCGGGCGCGTTTCAACGTGTCGGTCGAGGGCGAGACGGCCTCGACGGCGGTGACGATGGAGTTCCTCATGTCGTCCGACATCGTGCCGTGCATCAACAGGCGGCTGAGGCGATCGACGAGGTTCGCCGAGTTCGGCGCGAGTTGCTGGAGCTCGGTCAGGTCGATCGACGTGCCGCTCGGCGAATAGCACGAGGTCGTACTGCAGCTGACGCCGATGCTCGCGAAGACCATCGTGTTGACGAAGTTGGCCCGCTTCAAGGACGTCGAGGCGTCCATGATGCCGAACTCCGGGCCGAAGAGACCGGCCGAGGCCGGCGGCGCGGCGTAGTCCTGCGGGAAGTAGCTGAACACGGTGTTCGGCTTGAAGATCTCCTGTCCCTGGTCACGCGTGCAGTTGGTGCAAGTCGAGAGCGCCCCGTCGGACTGCGTGCTGCGATTGGCCGACTGGGCGTTGAACGCGCGCAGGATCCCGAGCTCGAAGAGGGCCGGCTCCTTGAGCTTGCCGTAGTTGATGTCGCTCGGAGCGTTGCGCGCTTCGGGATCGAGCAGGATGGCCTTGACCACGGCCCAGAGGCTGCCGCGCACGCCCGCGCCGTTGTCGTTGAAGAAGCCGGCGACCCGCTCGATGTATGCGGGCGAGGGGTTCGACGTGACGAGGCTGTGGATGAGCTCGCGTGCAAGATAGGGAGCCACGTTCGGGTGGTTGAAGAGGGCGTCCATCGCCATCGGAAGGTCCTGGTCGCCGGTCTGGCCCGCTGGAATGACGGTCTCCGACCCGTCGCCGTTCTGGTTGGGCAGGAATCCGAGGAAGAGGTCCTTCTCGAGCGTGCTGTGATTCGAGCTCTGGAGTGTCATCGGGTTCAGGTAGTCCCCGGCGGTCTCGCCGCTGTCGCCGGCGAGGGGCGGGACGGTGACGCTGGGGATCTTCCAGCCCGTGAAGACGAGCTTCATGTTGTCGATGACCGTCTGGTCGTAGCTCGGCAGTGGCTCGCCGCTGATGGGATCGTTCTGCGTGGAACCGTCCTGGTTGAGCAGCACCGTCCCGATCGAGAAGAGCTGCATGACCTCGCGCGCGTAGTTCTCGTTCGGGTTGTTCTTCGTGGACGTGTCCATGTTGAGGTAGTCGCCCATCGCCGGGATGAGCGTCAGCTCGCTCAGGATGTCGTGGTAGCTCCCGAAGGCGTTGTTCATCAGGATGTTCAGGTACGGGATGACCTGGCTCGGCCGCGTGATGGCGTTCGTCGAAGTGACGTCGAGCTTGTGGAGCGCAAAGAAGACGCGCTGCCGAAGCTGGTCGGGCTGGTACAGAGCGTTCGTGAAGAACCGGGTGTACAGCGGGTACGTCGAGTAGTTGTCACGCCGGCAGTTCGGAGGCGTCGCCGCCGTCCCGTCGCCGCACCCGTCCGGCGTCGAATCGGGAACGAGGTTCTGCGGCGGAAAGACGGAGGGCGCCATCGAGTATTGCGAGGCGAGCCAGGGCAGGTAGCCCACGCCGAGGACACCCGAAATGTCCGAGTCCTTCGGACCCCAGGTCGCCTGGTCGAGGAAGCGCGACGCGTCGGGGCGGTGGAACGTCTTCGCGAGGAAGACCGCCATCTGTCCGCGCGTGACGGCATTGCCGGGGCAGTACTGCGAGCCGCCGCAGCCCGAGGTGACGTAGAGCCGCGAGAGCTCTTCGACCCAGGGCGCGAACGGGCTCGATGTCGGGACGTCGGAGAAGACGCCCGTCGCCGCCGGCGGCGCATAGCCGGTGCCGTGGTAGATCTTCAGGAGGAAGACGGCCATCTGGCCGCGCGTGACGGAGGCCGCGGGGCAGTAGTTGGGGGGCGTGCCCGCCTGGCAGCCGCCCGTGATTCCCTCCGTATAGAGCTGCTCGATCCAGTCGGCCGCGAAGTCGCCCTGGTGGACGTCGCCGAAGATCGTGCCGGTCGCCGTCGGCGGGACGTAACCCGATCCGTGTTCGGCGCGCAGCAGGAAGACGGCCATTTGTGCGCGCGTGACCGGGGACGAGGGGCAGTAGTTGCCGCCTCCGCACCCCGACGTGATGCCGTCGCGGATGATCGTTTCGACGGACGCGTGGAACGCGCTGGTCTGGCTGACGTCGGTGAAGTCCGAGAGCCAGCCCTTCGGCAACACGGCCGCCGGGCCGCCGTTGTTGACGACGATGTCGTAGAGGGAGCCAGCCGCCAGGCCCGGGCTCGTCGCCTTGATGAGCGTCGAGCTCGTGACGACGGCGCTCACTCCGGACCCGCCGATCGTGACCGTCGCGGCGGGCTGGAACTGGTTGCCGACGAGGCTGACCGGCGTGCCCCCCGACGCCGGGCCCGAGGTCCCGGACGAGTAGGCGAGCTGGAACGGTGTCGCGGTCACGGCGCCCCGTGCAATCCCCCCGGACAGCACTCCGAGGGTCGCGAGAATCGCCCACGCGCCCCGCGCGGCAGCTCTCGCGACGAGTGAAAGGATCGGTCGGAACGAGGGTCGTTCGCTCATCGGCTCTTGTCCTTTCTGACAGCCGTGTGGAAGGGCTCGGTATGTTTTGGTCCGCCGATTGTAGGAGGGCGATCTGCGCACGCCGGGTGACGCGCATCACACGCGGGAAATCTTGCCGTCACAGTGAGGGGAAGGGTACGTGGCGCGCCCCGGCGGCGCGACTGCCCGCCGGGACCAAAGAAGGACAGGCCCCCGCGACGCCGCAGCGCTGTCCGTCCGGTCAGGTGTATGGAGGGCGGAGTCCGCCGCATAATTGCTGTCTGACGATCCACTGATGAAACCGTTGACACTCGGCGTGCGTTTTTCTGCGGCGGCCCTCGGGGTCGCCCTGGCCCTCGGCGTCGCGTCCGGCCAGGCGATGGCGCCGCGGCTGGAGGCGGGCCTGCCGGGCCCGCTGCCGCTGGCGCCCGCGACGAACTGGTGGAACACCGACATTTCGGCGGCCCCCGTGGCCGCCGGGTCGGACGGCTTCATCGGCTACATCGGGAACACGCAGCCGCTTCACCCCGATTTCGGCGGCACGCTCGACGACGGCATCCGCATCTACGGGTTTCCCTACATTCTCGTGGACGGAAACCAGGCGAAGAAGACGG